>JAFOXS010000087.1 GCA_017391665.1 Alistipes sp.
CCGTACTTGCCATCCTCGATAAGACGCATATTAGCCTCCCATGCGGCGATAGCACCCGTACCGCTACCCACTGCCTGGAAGTAGTAGTCGGGAATACGACCGATTGTAGTTGTGGCTGAGAGAACCGTTGTAGCCATACCGTCACGGCGTGCAACGTTCTTTGCACCGCCCTCGGCATAGAAACGGGGCGATTTGAGTGCCATATCGCTCAGGTGGATAGCGTCGAAGTAGTCACCACCCTTCTCGCACGAGATGAGCTTCACGCAGGGGTTGATAGGCTTCTCGAACCACATAGCCGAGAGGTTGTCGGCGGGAACTGACAAGAGCAAGGGTATATTATTCTCCGAGCATACCTTTGCAAAAGCGCGGGCCGTGTTGCCAGCCGATGCCACTACGAGGATGCGCTTCTCGTCGGGGTTTATGCGACCGCATACGCTGTATGCCTCGGTCTCCTTGAATGAGCCGGTGGTCATCTTGGCGCCGTGGCGAGGCGAGTAGCCGTTCAGCGTGATGTAGAGGTTCTCCAGTCCGAGGTGCTTTGCAAGGCCCTCGCTGCGGTATGTCACGGGCGCAGCCGAGCCCTTCAATAGGCGGCTGATAGGCAGCCAGTCGCAGAAGGTGTAGAAACCGTAGTCCTCACCCTTGAGTTCCAACTCTTTCTTGTCGTAGATGGCACGCACGAGCGAAGGCTCCTGACACTCCTTATCCTCGAGTACCCAGCCTGTATCCTCAAATGTGCGCTCCGTGGCCACGCATTGCAGCGTATATGCAGTAGGTTTGAAATCTTTCATTTATAGTTTGTTTTTGTATTTTCTTGCTGTGCAAAATTAATAAATTTCGGCCAAAGATAAGGATATTGCACTATAAATTTGTACATTTGCGTAAAGCGAAAACAAATTAATTAAATATTATTGCTATGAAACGACTTTTTTTGACTCTCTCACTGTGCCTGGCTGCAGTTGTGGCCGTTGCGCAGAATGACAAGAAGACCGATTGGGCGCAGTTCTATCGCTATGCCGAGGCTAATAAGACGGTGACAACCCGTCCCGATGCGGTATTTATGGGTAACTCAATCACCGACGGCTGGGCATCGCAGGATCCCGAGTTCTTCAAGCAGAATAACTTCGTTGGTCGCGGTATCAGCGGTCAGACCTCGTCGGAGATGCTTGTTCGCTTCCGTCGCGATGTGATTGATCTGAATCCCCGTTGTGTTGTGATTCTGTCGGGAACGAACGATGTGGCACGCAATAACGGTTATATCGCACCCGAGAATACGGTGGGTAACATCATTTCGATGTGCGAGCTGGCAAAGGCCAATGGTATTGAGGTGGTGCTCTGCTCTGTTACGCCTACGTCTGTTTTTGGCTGGCGTAAGGAGATTTCGCCCGCGCAGCCTATCCGCGATTTGAATAAGATGCTCGAGGCATACGCCAAGGAGGCCGGTATTCACTTCCTGAACTACTACCCTGCTCTGACAGACGATAAGGGCGGCCTTCCCGAGAAGTGGAGCCGTGATACCTGCCACCCCAACCTGGAGTGCTACCGCACCGTGATGGAGCCTATGGTTTGCGAGGCTATCGATAAGGTGCTGATGACACCGAAGAAGAAGTTGCATAAGCCTATGCCCGTAAAGTAGCAGGCGCACACAAAATAAAAATCCCGAGGCCACAAAGGCTTCGGGATTTTTTTTGTTGTATCTACCATCTGCGGCGGCGTTGGCGGCGTTGTTTGATTTTGCGGATGATTCCCACCACAATCATTACTCCAATAGCCAACAAAATGACAATAACCATCCAGTTATTCAGATTATCGCCCTTTACTCTCGACCACATAGCCAGCAGAGCCTCGGTGCGTGAGCCGCTGTCGTGCATCATCGCACAGCGCTCGATAACCTCACGGTCGGGGTACATCACGGGGTTGATTACCACGCTATCCGCCCCCTCGCCAAAGAAATAGGTCAGATCCTGCGCCTGCTCCAGACCAGCCTCCACAGCCGACTCTGACATATACTCCATAATCTCGGGTGTGCCGATAACGCTCACGTAACCAATCTCCTCCATATTGCGGATGGCATTCTCGGGCTTGCACATAAAGTTGATGAAGTACGAGGCAGCCTTGGTATTCTTGGCGTACTTGGGGATAACCCAGCCGTCGAACCACACGATACTACCCTCCTTGGGCACGGTGTAATCCAGCTCAACATCCACAGCCTCGGCCTCCTCGATAGCCCACGCAGCATCGCCGCTCCACGAGAGGTTAAGCCATGCCTTCTCCTTGGTCATAATCTCCTTGCCGAAGTCGGCCTCCCAGCCCGCAACGTAGGGCTTCGCCTTTTTCAGAAGTGCCTCCACCGTGGCAATAGACTCGTCCGACGAGTCGTGCATCAGATCCTGCAAAGTGACCTCGCCCGAGCGCAGACGATCCTGGTTGGCGTAGATCAATAGAGGACTATACACATCGCGGAAGGCATCCTTGATAAGGAGCTTCTTGTCGAACTTCTCGTTCCACAGTGCGCTCCACGTGCTAACCTCCTCCTCGGTGACGTATCTGGTGTTATAGAGGAAGCCCGTAGTACCCCACATATAACCCACGGCGTAGTCGTTGGGATTCTTGCCACTGCCGTCGATCTGGCTGAATACGTTCTGTATATAAGGAGCTACGTTGCCCAGGTAGTTGGGCGTAGAGCCGAAATCCTTGTTGATGGGCAGCAGCAGGTCGTTCTTGAGCATACGCTCGATGATGTACTCCGAGGGGCATGCCACATCGAAATCCTCCTTGCCGCGCTCAATCTTGGCAAGCATGATCTCGTTGATATCGAAGAGCTGATAGACAACCTCCACCTCCTCGCCCGTCTGCTCGTAATACCACTCCTCGAACTCGGAGAGTAGCGACTCGTCGATGTAGTCGGCCCAGTTATAGACCTTGAGAATCTTCTGGCGAGCATCATCCTTCGAGCAGCCTGCGCCGAGAAGCATGGCCGCAGCAAATAATATGTAAATCAGACGTTTCATCGTGTAGCCTCCTTTCTCTTTGCTGCTCGCTGTGAGCGAACGTTAATGACGATGAGCAGTATCAGTACCGTCACGAAAATGATGGTTGACAGGGGTCGCAACTCGGGTGTAAGACCTCCCTTGCGGGCATCGGCGTAGATGTATGTAGAGAGAGTCTCCAGACCTTCAGTGCCGATGGTGAAGATCGTAACGGCGAAGTCGTCAATCGAGAGCGTGAAGGCAAGGATAAAGCCCGAAATCATACCCGGCTTAATCTCGGGGATGATAACCTTGCGCAGTGCCTGCCATGGTGTAGCGCCCAGGTCGAGTGCCGCCTCGTAGATGTTGGGATTCATCTGCTGCAGGCGTGGCATTACACACAGCACGACGTATGGCGTACAGAAGGTGATGTGGGCAAGGATTACGGTGGCGTATCCCTGCGTGATGCCAAGACTCACGAACAAAAGGAACAATGAGATACCCGTGATAATGTCGGGGTTAAGCATCGGAATGTTGTTCAGTGTGTTGATCACGGCCTTCTTGCGACCATAGAGGTTGTGGATTCCCACGGCAGCGATACTACCCAGAATGGTAGAGAGTGCAGCTGCCACGATGGCAATGATGAGTGTATTCTCAATCGCGCTCAGCAATGAGTGATGCACACCGCCCGAGAAGAGCGACGTGTATAGTTTGGTTGAAAAACCGGTCCAGTTACCCAGCACCTTGGCTTCGGTGAAGGAGAAGATGGCAATGATAAGAATGGGGGCATAGAGCATTGCCAGCAGGAACCACAGATAGGCTTGTGCAAAAAACTTCTTCATCAGATGATTCCTCCCTCGTTAGAGGCACGGTCCCCGTCGCCGTCGCTGAATAGCTCGGTAGCAAAGATGATTACCAGCATAATCAGCGACAAGGCTGCGCCATAGTTCCACATTCCGTTATTAATATTCTCCTGGATGGTTGTTCCGAACAGCTTGATGTTGTTCATGGTGAGCAACTCTGAGATAGCAAAGGTTGATATTGTAGGCATAAATACCATCATCACGCCACTCATAACGCCAGGCATTGACAGAGGCACCACTACCTTGCGGAAGACAGTCATGGGATTTGCACCCAAGTCCTGTGCTGCCTCGATGTAGCTGTGATCCATCTTCTGCATTACGTTGTAGATGGGGTAAATCATAAATGGCAGGAAGTTATAGACCATACCGAAGATCAGCGCACCCTCGCCCAGCGGCAGTCGCAGGAAGTCGAACAGAGCGACCGTTGCCAGCGTGCGAACCAGAATATTGATCCACATGGGTAGGATGAAGAGTACGACCATAACCTTTGAACGGCACAGCTCCGAGTTGCTCAGGATGTAGGCCGCGGGATAGCCCAGCAGTATGCAGAGCACTGTAGTGACTATGGCTATGCCTATAGAATAGACAAACGTATTGGCTGCCTCGGGGCTTGAGATAAACTTCGAGAAGTTGGCAAGCGTAAAGTTGCCCTCGGCATCCTGAAAAGCATAGAGGAAGATCAGGATGAGCGGCAACACCACAAAGCCAACGAGGAATATCGCATAGGGGATACTCCACGTGCTGCGCTTGAGGAAGAATCTGAGTAGTTGTTTCATTGTTTACTTCGCTCAAAAGTTTATACTCGCTTGATGCGGATATCGTCGGGCATAATTTTTACACCCACGATGTCGCGGTCGTCCCACACGTCGTGCGTATCGACGTAGATGTTGTCGCCATCGAAGGTGCGAACGGTAAGGTGATAGTGGTCGCCCTTGTAGAGGATAAAGCGTACATCGCCAACCAGCATGCCGTCCTCCTTGTTGTCCATGAGCTCGATGCGGTCGAAATTAACCTCCACCTCCACTTTCTCGCCACCCGTGATGCCGGCCTGCTCGTTGCACACGAACTGTGTTGAGAGGAACTCAACGTGTGTAGAGTCTATCATCGTGGCCTCGAAGGTGTTGCATGTGCGCTCCTTATGCATTACGTGAATGTCGGAAGGCTTGATGATCATGCTCACCTGCTGCCCTACCTCGAAGGCGTTATAGTCCTGAATCATAATCTCGTAACCATCGGGTGTGGTGACGGTCATCTCGTAGTGTACGCCCTTGAATATGCACGACTGCACGGTGCCCTCGAGCATGCCTGAGTCGGTCTTGGCCATAATATATATATCCTCGGGACGGATAACAACATCGACGGGTGCATTCTCGCCAAAACCCTCATCGACGCACTCCCACTCGCGACCCATGAAACTTACAACCCGATCCTCGACCATAGTGCCATTGAGGATGTTGCTCTCGCCGATAAAGTCAGCTACGAACGAGTTTGCAGGCTCGTTGTAGATGTCGGTAGGTGTGCCGATCTGCTGCACCTTACCCTCGCTCATCACAACGATCGTATCGCTCAGCGTAAGAGCCTCCTCCTGATCGTGTGTAACATAGACGAAGGTGATGCCCAGTGTCTTATGCATATCCTTGAGCTCCATCTGCATATCCTTGCGCATCTTAAGATCCAAAGCTGCCAACGGCTCGTCCAAAAGAAGTACCTGCGGACGGTTTACAATAGCTCGGGCGATAGCCACACGCTGCTGCTGACCTCCCGACAGAGAGTTTACATCGCGCCACTCGTAGTCGGTCATGCCCACCATCTTTAGTGCCTTGCGAACGCGCAACTCAATCTCATCATCCTTTACCTTCTTGAGCTTAAGGCCAAAGGCGATGTTATCATAGACGTTCAGATGAGGGAAGAGTGCATAACGCTGGAATACTGTATTTACAGGGCGCTCATGCGGTGGAACGCTGGTAATATCCTTGCCATCGATGCGTATCTCACCCTCATCGGCGGTGCCGAAGCCTGCCAGAATACGCAGCAATGTGGTCTTTCCACAACCTGAAGGGCCGAGGATTGTGACAAACTCACCCTTCTTTACAAACAAACTAACATCATCCAAAACCTGCTTGTCGCCAAAACTTTTAGATATGTGGCTCAACTCGATGATGAAATTTGAATCTTTCATTTCCTTTAAATATTCGGGATTAATAAAATGTAAACCTGTTGATTATTTAACCCTGCGGGTAATGTGCTCTACGGCATTGACCAGGTCGAACTTCCATGTAAGACCGATGTTCAGTGCGTGACGATTGGTGTAATTGTTTGATGTCCAGGCAGCATGGAGTCGTATACTCTTGTTCTCCTTTAAGGGGAAGTACTCCACTCCTGCGCCGTAGAAGATGTAATCCTCACCTGGAACAATGTATGCAGGAAGTACGGCTGTATTTTCGTCGTTGGCTGCAATCTGATCCTCTACGCTGAGGTACTCGCCCCAGATGTCGTATGGGAGTTCTGCGCCCATGCGCTCCCAACCGAACTTGGCGAACAGACGTACCGACTCGCCAAGATTAACCGAAGGCATGATGTTGAGCGTAACGTCGTCGAACATATTCTTAACCTTGTCGCCTCGCATAATGTAATCAACCATCAGAGAGAAATCGCCTATGTAGAACATGTTGCCCAATGCCAGCATCTTGACAAATGAGCCCGGAGCGTACTCCAGCATGTTGAATGTCCAGATTGACTCGTAGCTATCCCATGCACCATACCAGCCCAGATTGTAGGCGTGCATATTCTCCTCGCGGGGAGCAAATGCAAAGGGTGAGTTGGTTACCTGAAAAGCAAATGAAGAGGTCTCCGACGGATTGGTCCACATGGTCTTTACTCCCCACTGATAGCATGCAAAGGAGTTGTAGAACATGGAGTTCATGTCGAAGTATGAGTCGATGTCGTAGGCGTCGTACTCGAAGCTACCCACCATCAGAACATCCTTACCTGCGGTAAATGAGAAGCCTTCAACCTCGTAGGTGAGGTTGAGCCAGTCGGTATTCTCGAAAATGGATGGATCTTCGCCGTGAGCCATATCCAGACGCTGGCTGAGCGAGTATGAGAAGTGCTTGCCAATTTTACCGTCAATGTTGAGCCAGAAACCGTCTCCGCCAAGGCCTGCGGAGTCACCGGAGACTATGCGGTTGTAACTAAAACGCGAATCCAATGAGATAGAGGGAACCCAATCCGCACCATCTGCACCAATACCATCCTCCCCGGATGAAGACCCATAGGCTGTCGCACTACTATTCACTTCCTGCGCCCAGGCCATAGAGCCAGCCATGATAAACATAGCCCCCAAAAAGGTTAATAGTCTCTTCATTAAGCAGTAAAATGTTAAATTACATAAGAGTATTGTTTTATTATTGCACTTTACGGTTTTGCTTTGTTGTTAAAAAAAATGCGGTTATCAGGGATAGTATTGTCGCCTTACAACCACATTTCTGTACAAAAATAAGACAAAATATTGAATAAACAACCCTTTGGGCGAACTTTTTTGCTATTTTCTTGCATGTTGGGAATATATCTAATGATTTTTGGCGATGGTGATGACTTTGTGATGAATGTGGTATGGTAAAAAACTCTTTCCGTCAAATGAGTTTTTATTGCTTCGGGATGTTAAAATAGTGTCGTGGTTGTGTTGATATAATGGAAAATTTATTATAACTTTGCCTAATAGCATTATGTGTGCGCGCCTGATATGCGTGTGCGATAGCCCTAACCTAAGTATTGACTGCCCAGGTTGCTGTGTGCAACGAAAAAAATGTGAAGATGAAAGGAGTCCTGAAACTCATACCCATAGCGCTCTCTGCCCTACTATTGTTATGCGCCTCGGTCGATAGAGAGAATGTGCTGCCGATGTACACCACATCGATCGATCTTACCGACGATGGCCGTGTTGTTATGGCCAATAAGGGTACGCGCGAAGTTGTGCTTCTGGCTGAGGATGGTCAGGTGGCGCAGCGATGGGCTTTCGAAGAGCCAGCAACGGGTGTTGCGGTGGCTGAAGAAAAGTTATTTGTCACAACTTCTCACGCTACGGGTTTTCTTTCGTGCATCGACCTTGAGGATGGTAAGTTGCTCTATCGAGCAGAGACTGCTATGGGCGCTTGTGCTCCCGTAGTGAGCCATGA
>JAFOXS010000280.1 GCA_017391665.1 Alistipes sp.
ATGACACAAAACGTATTATTATTCATATTTATATGGTAATACTTAACAAGATTTACACAAAGATAAAAAATTATTCGTAACTTTGCCGAATATTATGGGTTTTATTTTGCAAAAGATGAAGATTAGACTCTTTACAATACCAAATATGCTGACGCTGGGCAATTTGATCTGCGGATCGAGCGCCGTTGTCGCACTCCTTATGCACGCCGATTTCGAGTTAGCCTTCTGGCTTGTAGTGGCATCGGCCGTATTCGATTTCTTCGACGGCTTTGCAGCACGTCTGCTCAAGAGCGTATCAGCCATCGGCGTAGAGCTGGACTCACTGGCCGACATGGTATCATTCGGACTGGTTCCCTCGGTGGCAATGTTCTGCCTGTGGGATGTAGCGCCCTCGTCTGATCTGCCTTCATGGATGCGTTACCTGACGCTCACCATCGTAGCCTTCTCGGCTTTGCGTCTGGCCAAGTTCAACATCGACGATACACAGACAACCGAGTTCTGCGGCCTGCCCACACCTGCCAATGGTCTGTTCTGCCTCTCGCTTGCGATGCTCATGGCTGCAGGCAGCATATCGCTTCCGCAGTGGGCGATCCTTACGATCTCGATCGGCATGGCATATATGCTCATTTCACCCATAAGAATGTTCGCCCTGAAGTTCAAGGGCTTTGGCTGGCAGGGTAATGAGATACGCTACTCGTTCATTGCACTATGCGTGGTGCTTATCGCAGCCTTTACACGCTACGCCGTACCGGCTATCATCCTGCTGTACATCATTATTTCAGCTATCCGCTGGGTAGTCAACTTAAATAAGAAATAGTTCTACTGAGGCATGAAGTTTTCAACACGCATATTGATGATAGTTGTGATGGCGATCCTGTCGCTTTCACCCATCTCATCATTTGCGCAGTTGGATGCCCGCGCTCTTTCGCGCGCCCAGCAGCGTGGCGAGAATGTAGGTCTGGGAGGTGCCAACCCATTCGACTCACGCGAAGAGGGTGAGCAGGAAGAGGAGCAGGACTCTACCAAGGTACGCCGCATACGCAAGCCTCTGGAGTCGTATTACTTCAACGACTCTATCCGCGCTCTGCCCAATTTCATGTGGCACGTAAGCCGTGAGATGAACGACGTGGAGATTCTGCCGCTCGACACCACACTCAACAACTGGCGCATCGACTATCCCTACCAATTAGTCGGTACGGGTGATATGACCCTCGGCGGTCTGGGACAATCAACCCTGCCGTTTAACTATTTTTACCGCCCGTCGAGCCCCGACTTTACGTTTGCACAGTCGTACGATGCCTATACCTACCGCATGGAGAATGTGCCATTCTACAACTCAAAGACGCCATATCTGAACTTCACATACCTCGAATCGGGTCAGAAGCGTTACCGCGAAGAGCACTTTGAGATCACCACGGCACACAACATATCACCCACGACAGGCTTCAACGTAAGTTATAAGTCTCGTGGCACAAAAGGTCTTTACGACTGGCAGCGCACAACAAACCACAACCTTGCCGTAGCATTCTCACACACAGGCAAGCGCTATTCAATTCACGCTGCATTTGTAAACAACCGCATCAAGCAGCGCGAGAATGGTGGAGCCGTAGGCATCTGGGCCGTAGCCGACACCACATATGAGCATCCGTCGGGAGTACCGATGAAGCTGGCAGCTGCCGAAGCCGAGAACTCATATCGCAACAACGCATTCTTCGTCAAGCAGGCCTATGCAATTCCGTTGCAGCCCGTGACCGATTATGATTTTTCGCTTGCCGACCTCTCGGCCATATACATTGGCCACATTTTTGAATACAACGCATGGAGCAAACTCTACACCGACCACTACGCCGAGTACACCAACGATCGTGGCTCGGTAGGTGAGAATGGAGAGTTCGAGCCCACCAAAGATACATATTACAAAGACTGGTATATATCGCCGCTCGAGTCGCGTGACTCAATACGCGAAAGGGTGGTATCAAACCGTTTCTTCGTCGAAGCACAGCCCTGGGACCGCAATGGTGCCGTAGGTCGTCTGGGCGGAGGTATAGGTATCGATATGTACGCCTACTCGCAGTTTGCCTTCGAGGATTACCTCTCGGGCAAGCAGGGCAAGGATAAGCGCACTGCATGGTACGCTTACGGAGCCATCAGCGGAAAGGTAAAGAAAGCTGCCGACTGGGGTGCTGACCTGAAGTACTACCCGTCGGGCTATAGGAGCGGAGACCTGGCCATCAATGCACACATTGCACTGACGGCTCGTTTCCGGGGTCATCCGGTTATTCTCTCGGGACGATTCTCGCAGACGCGAACATCGCCCTCATATTGGGAGGAGAACCTATTCTCGAACCACTATGTCTGGTTCAACTCCTTTAAACAGGAGGATGAAACTCGTTTTGAGGCATCACTCGAAATGCCCGACTGGGCCTTCGAGGTGGGTGTGTGGCAAGGTGTAGTAAATAACAAGATCTACTACGACGCCACCAGCCGCGTAGCACAACATGGCGACGCGATCTCTCTGACGAGTGTGTATGCTCGCAAAGATTTCCGCATTGGCGGACTTCATCTTGACCACAGGGCATTGTTGCAGTGGAGTACAAATCAAGAAGTTATTCCCGTACCGTTGCTAAGCGCATACCTCTCTTACTACTACGAATTCTGGGTAGAGAAGAAACACGTATTGCGTATGCAGTTCGGTGTTGACGGCCGTTTTAATACGTCGTATTATGCGCCCTCGTACAATCCGGCATTGGCAACGTTCTACAACCAGCGAGATTACGAGTTGGGTAATTATCCTTACCTCGACGTTTTCTTGACTGCGAAATGGAAGAGAATGCGCATTTTCCTGAAGTACCAGCATGTGAACTACAATCTGTTTGGCAACAAAGAGTATTTCACCGTTGCGGGTTATCCGCAGAATCCTGGTATGTTCAAAGTGGGTATCTCGTGGGGATTCTATGATTAAAGCTCTTCAGCGCGGTATGAGCTGCCCGCAAAACACTAATTTATGTCAAAAAAGACACCATTTTTTGCGATCGTTCTTATTATTGCAGCGACATTTATCGGGTCGGAGTTCCTTACCAAGGATATAGAGTATCAGACTCCCGTACCCGAGCAGACCAACCTCATTACAGAGATTACACCCGAAGAGGAGTGGATCATTTCATCATACGATGAGATGATGCGCCGCATCGGAGAGGAAGAGGGACAGGATTGGCTCCTGATGAGTGCCATCGCCTACAGCGAATCTCGTTTCCACGCAGATTTGACATCGAAGCAGGGCGCCATCGGACTGATGCAGATCATGCCTATCGTAGGCCGACAGTTCAACATCAGCAAGGAGGAGATTGCCGATCCCGAGACTAACATCCGTCTGGCAGGCAAACTATTGCGACAGATCGAGAAGACTCTGAAGATCCATCCTTCAACCCCCGTAAACGATCGTTTAAGTATTATTCTTGCTTGCTACAACGGCGGTATCGGTCACGTATGTGACGCACGACGTTTGGCAAAGAGCAACGGCGAGGATTACAACTCGTGGGAGGTCGTGGCCCGTTATCTGAAGATGAAGGCCGACCCCTCGGTCTATGAGAGCGAGTTGGTACGCTATGGCAAATTCACCGGCAGCCGCCAGACGGAGGCTTATGTCAAAGAGGTGATACATCGCTATGGCATCTATCGCAATCTTGTTGAAAATGGAGCAGATATGGTTGCTCAGGTAAAGTAAAACAAAATAGCCGAACCACATGGTTCGGCTATTTTGTTTATTAACTTACAGACTATTTCTGATCACCGGGTTTCTGAGTGTAGAGGAAACGACGAATCTTCTTCGAGGGTGTCTTTTCAAACTCCTTCTCCTCCTCGATAACCTCCGCAATGCGTGAGAAACGGTTAACCTTCGAGTTGACATACTTCATCACCTCCTGCTTAACCTCATCCATACGCTTACTCCACTCATCCTTCTTCTGATTCCACTCATCGCGTGTAATCTCCCACTTGGCCATAAACTCATCCTTGATCTTATCAATAGCCTCGGTATCGAAATATACCAACGCCACCAGACGACCATCGCGCTCGGTTACAACCGACTCCGATACAAAGGCATGAGTATTCAGCACTGACTCAATATCCTCGGGGTAGATATTCTCGCCGCTGGGGCCCAGAATCATATTCTTCAGACGACCTTTAATATATAGGTAGCCATCCTTATCGAATTCACCCAAGTCGCCCGTACGGAACCAGCCGTCCTCGGTAAAGACCTCTGCCGTAGCCTCAGGATTCTTATAGTATCCCTGCATCACTGAAGGGCTTTTGATTACAACCTCGCCAAGACCAGTCTCGGGATTTACGTTATCCAGACGAATCTGAACACCCTGCATAGCAGGACCCGTAGAACCAATACGGCAGACACCAGGAATCTGACCTGCCGCCATAGGCGCAGTCTCGGTCAAGCCATAACCGATAGCGTAGGGGAAGCCTCCCTCATGCAGGAATGTCTCTGTATCGATATGCAGTTTCGAACCACCGATACCCAGAAATCGAACACGACCACCAAAAGCCGTCATCAATTTCTTTGACGCAATGCGGTGCAATATACGACGGAAGAAGCTTATACCATACAACGTAGAGATAAATTTATTGGATGTAAACTTCGACTTAACCTGACTATTAAACACCTTCTCGATGATAAGCGGCACGATAAGGAAGATCGTCGGACGCACCTTGCGCAACGCCGGCAGCAGAACCGATGGGGTAGGCGGCTTCTCCAAATATGTCATTTTACCACCACCGCTAAAGATGAGCAAAAGTCCCAGAGTACACTCATAGGTATGCGACATTGGCAACACCGAAAGTGTCACATCGGTAGGATAGATGGGGAACAGGATATTGCACAGGCAGGCGTTAGATGCCAGATTATAATGAGTAAGCATCACACCCTTGGGCTTTGACGTAGTACCCGAAGTGTAGATGATAGCTGCCAGATCCTCAGGCTTGGGCACAGCCTTGGAGCCCTGCTCATGAACCGTCTGCGAGATAACGCTGAGGTTCTTGGTGCGGATGACAATATTCAGTTTTGAGATGGTCTCCTTCGAAAGTTTGGTAAAGAGCTTATCCGACACCAGCAAAGCCTTGGCCTCAGAGTGCTCAATTAAGGAATCCAGCTCTTCGCCCGTAAAGTCCGGCATCAAAGGCACCACAACCATACCTGCAGTGGTTACAGCGAAGTAACTTACGCCCCAGTTAGGCATGCTGCTACTAAGCAATGCGACCTTATCTCCGACATTCAGGCCAGCGCCAAGCAAAAGCTCCTGCACCTGCTCAACACGCTCCAGAACCTCACGATAGGTAACATCCTCACCGCCAAGCATCGTAAAAGCGATATTGTTAGAAAACTTCTCAACACTTACGTGAAGAAGTTCATAAATAGTCTTTAGTTTGATCATAAACAGTATTATTCGTAAATTTGTTACGAAGATAGTGAAAAAATATTAAAAATCGGTAATTTTGTGTCTAAATCGGCTAATAAATAGGGATATGCTAAGCCATAATGCCATAAAAACATTAGCAACGGAGGTCGGATTTGACCTCTGCGGCATTGCTCGCGCCACACGTTTTGAGCAAAACGAGCAGGCTTATAACCGCTGGCTTGAGCATGGTTACGACTCTACGCTCGAATATATGCGTCGCAACTGCGACAAACGTTTCGACGTCAGCCAATTAGTCGAGGGGGCACAGACCGTCGTTGTGTGTGCCGTAAGCTACAAATCCGCAATCAGCGGAGGATACTCGTCTGACGACAAGTGCAAAATTGCCTCATACGCCTGCGCGCGCGATTATCATAAGAGCATCAAGAAGATGCTCCTCTCAATGCTCAAACAGCTGCAAGCCAGCGACCCATCCGTTCAGGGGCGAGCCTTTGTCGATTCGGCGCCACTATTTGAGAAGCAATACGCCGTAGAGGCTGGTCTGGGATGGATCGGGCGGCAGTCGCTACTCATCACGCCCGAATATGGCTCATACGTCCTGTTAGGGGAGCTGGTGCTTAACACCGAGGTAGATATGTACGATACGCCTCTGCAAACGGTCGGGTGTGGCGAATGCCACCGTTGCATGGATGCGTGCCCCACTGGAGCAATTGTCTCGGAGATGACTATCAATACTGCGCGTTGCATTTCGTGCCACACCATAGAAGCTGAGCCTCAAACACAGTTAGACCTTCACGGCTGGATTTTTGGTTGCGACGAGTGCCAGAACTGCTGCCCATATAACCGTCGTGCCACGATGCACCGCAACCCATCATTCGACCCTCTGTTTGACCCACGCACCATATCGGCCGAGCAGTGGACTGCGATGAGTGAGGAGGAGTTTTCCTCTCAATTTGGCTCTACGCCATTAAAGAGAAGCGGTCTGGAGCGAATAAAGAAGAATATATAAAAATAGGCTACAACCTTCACAAGTTGTAGCCTATTTCAATTATAAATATACTCTCTATTATTTGTAGAAGAGTGAACTGATCTCCTTGTAGTTGTGAACGTGCTCGATAACCTCAGCGAAGATATAGGCTACTGACAACACGGTAAACTTACGCAAGTCCTTCTCCTGATTCAAGGGGATAGTATCTGTTACGATAACCTCCTGCAACTGGCTCTCGTTGATACGCTCGTAAGCAGCACCTGAAAGCACGGGGTGAGTAATCACGGCACGAACACTCTTTGCACCCTTCTCCATAAGCATATTTGCAGCCATACAGATAGTACCAGCAGTGTCGATCATATCGTCAACGATGATGATGTTGCGACCCTCTACGTCACCGATAGCAGTCATGCTACCTACAACGTTAGCCTTTGCACGCTCCTTGTGTGAGATGATGATGGGAGCCTGCAGGTGCTTAGCATATGAGTGAGCACGCTTTGCGCCGCCCATATCGGGTGAAGCGATTGAGAGATCCTCCATATTGAGGCTCTTGATATAAGGAACGAAAACGCCACTTGCATAGAGTGCATCCACGGGAACATCGAAGAAACCCTGAATCTGGTCAGCGTGCAAGTCCATAGTCATAATACGGTCAGCACCGGCAGCAACCAAAAGGTTAGCAACCAACTTTGCTCCGATGGGTACACGGGGACGATCCTTGCGATCCTGACGTGCCCAGCCGAAGTAGGGGATTACAGCAATAACCTTGTAAGCCGAAGCACGGCGTGCAGCGTCGATCATCATCAACAACTCCATCAGGTTGTCTGACGAGGGGAATGTTGACTGGATGATAAATACGGTGCAACCACGAATAGACTCGTTGTAGAAGGGCTGGAACTCGCCATCGCTAAACTGGAGTACCTCCGAATCGCCAAGTGTAGAGCCATAGCTTGCTACGATCTTCTCGGCCAAATAACGCGAATTACGACCCGCGAAAAACTTAATCTTATGAATAGCCATTTTCGTAATATTTTGTTGGAATAGTATTAATGCTACAAATATATATAATAAACACAACAAAAAGTCACTTTCAGGGCGTGACTTTTCAAATACTTATAAACATTTCTCAATAAATGAGAGAATCTCCTCACGTCCTGTGCCTCTTTCGCTCGACGAACAGAACATAGGCGGCAGTTCCTCCCACTGCTCACTCAGTGTTTTGCAATAATTCTCCACACTCTTCTTGCGCTGCGTGGCCGACAACTTGTCGGTCTTGGTAAAGATTATACCAAAGGGCACGCCATTCTCACCCAGCATCTCAATAAATCGAAGATCAATAGCCTGTGGTTCAAGGCGCGAATCCACCAGCACAAACAAAAAGTGCATCTTCTCACACTTGAGCACATAGTCCATGATGATCTTGGCAAACTCGCCACGCTTGTTCTTCGACACACGCGCATAGCCATAGCCGGGCAGATCGACCAGATACCAGTTTCCGTTGATGCAGAAATGGTTGATAAGACGTGTCTTACCAGGTGTAGCCGAGACCTTGGCCAGCCCCTTGCGACCCGTGAGCATATTGATCAATGATGACTTACCCACATTACTGCGACCGATAAATGCCACATCGCGCAAATCATCTTTTGGAACTTGCGAAATCTTCTCTGAACTGCACTTAAACTCGGCTCGCGTAATCTGCATAATCTTTGGGGTTTAATGACGGCACAAAAGTATATAAAAAAAACCAAATAGCCAACCGCAAACCGTCACCCGCATCGACAAGATTGCTATTTTAGAAAAAATTATCTATCTTTGAGAGAACAAAAAAACTATCACTACTACCCAATGAACAGAAAATATGTTATCGGCATCGATTTCGGAACCGACTCGGTGCGAGCTCTAATAGTTGCAACCGACAATGGCGAGGAGTTGGCCTCAGCCGTCTCGGCATATCCACGCTGGAGCAAGGGACTGTACTGCAACCCCAAAGTAAATCAATATCGCCAGCATCCGCAAGATTATATCGACTCTCTGACCGAGGCCGTGCGTGAGGCCGTGGGGCAGTGCGACGACGAGGTACGCCTCAGCATCGTAGGTCTTTCGTTCGACTGCACCGCATCGACACCCGTGCTGACCGACTGCACGGGAACTCCGCTGGCCATGCTGCCCGAATTTGCAGAACATCCCGATGCAATGTTTATCCTATGGAAGGACCACACCGCCATTGCAGAGTCGGACAAGATCAACGAGGTAGCCAAACGCTGGCACACCGACTACACTAAATATGGCGGTGGTAACCACTCGTGCGAGTGGGTATGGGCGAAGATGCTGCACTCGCTGCGCGTAGCTCCCGAATTGCGCGAGAAGGCATATTCATGGATGGAACATTGCGACTGGATCAGCGCTCTGCTTTCGGGCGATACCACACCCGAGCGCATCGCTCGCAGCCGCTGCGCAGCAGGCCATAAGGCTATGTGGCACGCCGATTGGGGTGGCATGCCCGAGTGGGAATTCTGGAACGAGGTAGATCCTATGCTTCAAGTATTTAAAGGCCATCTGTTCGAGCAAACCTTCACCAGCGACAAGAGCGCCGGAGGCCTCTGCCGTGAGTGGGCCGAGCGACTTGGTCTGCAGGAGGGTATAGCCGTTGGCGTGGGTGCTATCGACTGTCATGTAGGAGCTGTTGGCGCCGGCGTCAAGGACAACGTACTGGTAAAGGTTATGGGCACTTCGACGTGCGACATTACAACCGCCGCCTACGATGTTATCGGCTCGCACACCGTACGCGGCATCTGCGGGCAGGTGGATGGCTCGGTGCTTCCCAACCGCATCGGTTTCGAGGCTGGACAGGCCGCCTTTGGCGATATATATGCATGGTATAAGCGACTGCTGGGCTGGAGCCTCAAGCACGTTGCCAATGCTCCCGAACTGGAGGATAAGATCCTTGCAGCACTAACGGCCGAGGCCGAGCAATTACCCTTGAGCGAGGATGATATGATAGCCGTCGATTGGCTGAATGGCCGTCGCTCACCCGACGACGATCCGCTGGCTACAGGCTCACTTCTCAACCTTACGCTCGCCACATCAGCACCCGAGATTTTCAAGGCTTTGGTCGAGGCTACGGCTTTCGGTTCACGAGCCATCAACGAACGCCTTTCAGACGAGGGACTACGCATTGACACAATCCTTGCCGTGGGTGGCATATCAAAGAAATCGCGTTTTGTGATGCAGACCATGGCCGATGTTATCGGTGTACCCATTCGCGTTGTAAGCAGCACGCAGGCATGTGCTCTGGGTTCAGCAATGAATGCATCGGTAGCAGCAGGTGTACATCCATCGGTGGAGGCAGCACAGGAGGCTATGTCTTCGGGCTTTGATGGGGAATATACACCCAACGCCGAGCGACACGCAATCTATAATAAACTGTATGCCCGCTACCGCCGAGCAGCCTACGGAGAGTAGCGTCGTCAATCGCCGAAAAACGACAAATACCGCTATTTTCGTCATTGATAGCGGTATCTTCGTTTTAGCACCATAAAGCGTTGTTTTATATCAAAACAATTACTATATTTGTAAGCGAGAGGGGATGCGTCCGTGTGCGCTAACCCACATTAATTCATAAAACTAACAAACCTATGTTACGAAAACTGCGAATCATCGCCGCCACAATCTTCTTTGCGTTGATCACGCTCCTGTTCCTCGACTTCACGGGAACACTGCATGCGTGGTTTGGCTGGCTGGCAAAAATCCAATTCCTTCCGGCTGTTCTGGCCATGAATGTGGTAGTAGTTATACTACTCGTTGCCCTTACGCTCCTCTTCGGTCGCGTCTATTGCTCTGTAATCTGCCCTCTGGGTGTGATGCAGGACGTCATCGCATGGATGGGTAAACGTGGTAAGAAGAATCCTTACTCATACTCTGCAGCAAAGAGCTATCTGCGCTATGGTGTATTGGCACTCTTTGTAGTGGCAATGGTGGCAGGACTCTCTTCAATAGCCATTCTCGTAGCACCTTATAGCGCATTTGGTCGCATTGCACAGAATCTGTTTGCTCCTATCTACGCATGGGGTAACAACCTGCTGGCATTTTTCGCTGAGCGCGCTGAGAGCTACGCTTTCTACTCAACCGATGTAGTAATAGGCAGCATCGGCACATTCGCCGTAGCAGCCGTAACATTCATCATTGTAGCAGTTCTGGCATGGCGCAATGGTCGTACATATTGCAACACCATCTGCCCCGTAGGTACAGTTTTGGGTGCGTTGTCACGTTTCTCATTGCTGAAGCCCGTGATCGACACCGAGAAGTGCATCAACTGCAACATCTGCGCAAAGAACTGCAAGGCAGCTTGTATCGATATTCCTAACCACGCAATCGACTACAGCCGTTGCGTAACCTGCATGAACTGTATTGAGAAGTGTCCCAAGAATGCCATCTCTTACACTCGTCGCTCGGCCGTAAAGCCAGCAGAGGCAAAGCCCGCAGCAGAGACCAACGCAGCACGCCGCAACTTTATCATCGGTGCCGGTTTGGTTGCCGCTGAGGCCGTACGCGCACAGGAGATGCGTGGCGACGGTGGTTATGCCGTAATCCTGGATAAGCAGGCTCCTAATCGCGAGAATCCCCTCACACCTCCGGGATCAAAGAGCATTCGCAACCTTACAACACACTGCACAGGTTGTCAGCTGTGTGTATCGGTATGTCCCACAAAGGTTTTGCGTCCCTCGGCTGATCTGAAATACTTCATGCAGCCCACAATGTCATACGAGAACGGTTACTGCCGTCCCGAGTGTAACAAGTGTTCGCAGGTGTGTCCTGCCGGCGCTATCAAGCCTATTACCGTGGCCGAAAAGTCATCTATCCAGATTGGTCACGCTGTATGGGTAGCGAAGAATTGTATCGTCATAGCGGACGATGTTGACTGCGGCAACTGCGAGCGTCACTGCCCCACGAAGGCCATCACCATGGTGCCGCTGGAGCCCGCAAATCCCAAGTCTCGCCTTATTCCTACCGTAAACGATGCTCTCTGCATCGGCTGCGGCGCATGTGAGAACTTGTGTCCTTCACGTCCTTTCAGTGCAATCTATGTAAAGGGTTATCAGAGTCACCTTCGCAACTAAACACTACAACTATGAAAAAGACAAACAACAATATAGATCGTCGCGAGTTCCTCAAGCGCATGGGCGCAGGCTCACTTCTTACGGCTGCAGCTTTCACAGGCTGCAAGCCCAGCAACATTAAGTTGGATCCATCGGTTGTTCACGGTGAGATTCCGACCGATAAGATGACCTACCGCATGAACGAGCGCGTGGGTGACAAGGTATCTATCCTTGGCTACGGATGTATGCGCTGGCCATTCCTCGAGGATGGCACAACACTCGACCAGGAGACCATAAACGAGCTGGTAGATTACGCTATCGCTCACGGCGTGAATTACTTCGACACCTCACCCGTATATTGCCAGACCAAGTCGGAGGAGGCTACCGGTATAGCACTGAGCCGCTATCCGAGAAATAGCTACTACCTTGCAACCAAGATGTCGAACTTCTCGAATTGGACCTTCGAGAACTCGAAGCTCATGTACGAGCGTTCGATGCGTCTGTTGCAGACCGATTATTTCGACTACTACCTGCTGCACAACATCTCATCTATCGAGATGTTCAACGCACGCTTTATCGACAACGGCATCCTCGACTTTTTAATGAAGGAGCGTGAGGCTGGCCGTATCCGCAATCTGGGCTGGTCATTCCATGGCGTGCAGGAGGTCTTCGACCACGTACTTGCATATCACGACAAGGTACACTGGGACTTCGTGCAGATTCAGATGAACTACCAGGATTGGCGCAACGCCAGCCAGGGTCGCAACGTGAATGCCGAGTACCTCTACGCCGAGCTGGAGAAGCGTAACATCCCCGTAGTGATCATGGAGCCTCTGCTGGGTGGTCGTCTGTCGAACGTCCCCAACCACATCTCGGCTCGTCTGAAGCAGCAGGAGCCCGAGCGCAGTGTGGCTTCGTGGGCTTTCCGCTTTGTAGGTTCTTATCCCAGAGTGCTTACCGCACTAAGTGGCATGACATATATGGAGCACCTGCAGGACAACATTCACTCGTTCGCACCGCTGAAGGAGCTTACGCATGAGGAGAAGGAATTCCTGTTCGAAACGGCCGACCTTATGGCTCACTATCCCACGGTGCCGTGCAACGACTGTAAGTATTGTATGCCGTGTCCCTACGGCGTGGATATTCCGGGTGTATTGCTCCACTATAACAAGTGCGTCAACGAGGGTAACCTTTCTGACTCATCGCGCGACGAGAACTACGTCAAGGCACGCCGTGCATTCCTCGTGGGTTACGACCGCGCAGTGGAGAAGGAGCGTCAGGCTTCGCACTGTACGGGTTGTAAGGAGTGTAACTCTCACTGCCCGCAGCGCATCAATATCCCGCAGGAATTGCAGCGCATCGACAAGTATATTGAGGACCTGAAGCAAGGCCGCGAGTTCTAATGAATCGGGAGCAAATCATAGCTTTGTTGCACGCTTCGGCTTGCTCGTGCGTAATCGCCAATGGTGAGCGCATAGAGTCATTCCACGAACGTGGCGTTAAGGATTTGCACAGACTTCTTTGCGACGATAGGGCTCTGCTCGACGGAGCCTTCATCGCCGACAAGGTGGTAGGCAAGGGTGCTGCAGCACTGATGATTGCCGGAGGAGTAAAGAGTGTATATGCCGATGTGATGAGCAGGGCAGCCCTCTCTCTATTCGAAACTAGCAACACATCGGTGGAGTATGGCACTCTTGTTGACAACATCATCAACCGTGCAGGCACCGATATCTGCCCCGTTGAGAAGTTATGCAAGGATTGCCTTACGGCCGATGAGTGCCTGCCACTGATATCGAAGTTCATTGAAAGCATGCAGCAATGAAAAGGGTAATTACATATATGGCCGTAGTGCTGGGTTTGGTTATGTGTGTGGCCTGCCACAGGAGCGACCCCACGCGCGAACGCATCATCCGCTCGGTGGAGCGACAACTGGAGCGTTATCCGCACTCGACACTGCGCGACCTATATAAAAATTATTTTCAGGATCGCTTTGGCCCCGGTCACATCATTGCCGACGAGCAGGCCGCCGACCGCTATCTGCGCTATGAGCTGGAGAGTGCCTCTTCGTTCGATGGCGACGACTACGAACCTACGGGCTACGAGGAGCGATTTCAGCGTGTAAACCTTGGCGTGATAGCCGATGGCAGAGTGCCTTACGATAAGTACCTCAGCGCATTTGTTCGCAGCGTTAATGGCATTAAGCCCATCACTATCGACGAGTGGCACAAGGAGTGGGCAGTAATCGATGAGGTCATTGCATCGATGCAGCTTGACCTGCCTGGCTACGAGGCCGACCGCGCCGAGATATGGGCACTAATCGAGGGCGGAGAGTATGTGATGCACCATAGTGAGCTCTTCGAGCAGCACTATGAGCCGCACTACCGAATTATCGAAAGCGAGATATTCCGTCAGGAGATATTACCGCTAATTGAAAGAAAAAAGTAACGTTCTTACCATAATCGGCAATATTTTTGAAAGGTAAGCATCGTAATTTAACTTTTTTACGATGAAAATACTTATCTTTACAATGTTGTTGCTTGGCTTATGCTCAGCGCGAGGGCAAACCAAAATCACGGAGTACGAGTACATCTCGCTGCCGTATGGGTTGGATGCACTGGAGCCGGCAATAAGCCGCCGCACGATGGCTCTGCACTATGGGCAGCACCTGCGCTCGTATGTCGAGAATCTGAATCGGCTAATCAAGGACTCTGCCCTTGAGGGCGAAACGCTGGAGGATGTGGTACTCATGGCCGAGGGCCCACTACTTAACAATGCAGGGCAGACGCTCAACCACAACCTCTACTTCCTGCAATTCTCACCCCAGGGCGGGGGAGGACCTACGGGAGAGCTGAAGAGCGCCATTAACCAACGATGGGGCTCGGTTGACAACTTAAAAAAAGCAATGGAGGAGGCTGCGCGCACACTCTTCGGATCAGGATGGGTGTGGCTGGCGGCAGATGTGGCAGGAAACTTGTATATACTGCAAGAGCCCAACGCTCTGAACCCCGTGCGGCACGAATTACAGCCATTGTTGGGGTTTGATGTGTGGGAACACGCATACTACCTTGATTATGAAAATCGACGAGGGGATCACATTCATGCCCTATGGCAGATAGTTGACTGGCCCGTAGTTGAGAAAAGATATGAGAATAATTAACAATTAAAAACTAATATTATGCAGACATCAAGCATTAAACTCTACTCGTTGAACTATAACGAGGCGAAGACCTACATGACAGCGGCACTATTTATTTTGGGCAATATCGCTCTGCCGCAGATTTGCCACCTTGTACCTCAGGGCGGTATGATTCTCTTGCCTATCTACTTCTTCACCCTTATCGGTGCTTATAAGTATGGCTGGAAGGTTGGTCTTTTGACCGCTGTGCTCTCACCTGTTATTAACCATCTGCTCTTCGGCATGCCCGCTGCTGCTGTGCTGGTTCCCATTCTGGCGAAGTCTACCATCCTGGCTGTAACGGCTGGTTATGTAGCATCACACTCTCGCAAGGTAACCTTGTCGCTCATCGCAACTGTTGTTTTTGCTTATCAGGCTGTAGGTGGCTTGTTCGAGTGGGCATGGACAGGTAGTGTAATGGCTGCTATGCAGGACTTCCGTCTGGGCATTCCCGGCATGTTGTTGCAGATCGTTGGCGGATACCTCTTCATCAAGTATTTGCTTAAGAAGTAATCCAGCTACATACAAAAAAAAGCGTCACTCATCGCGGAGTGACGCTTTTTTTATTGTCGCTATTTCTATTTCACCTGAACAGGAGAATTAACCGTAGAGACATATCCCGTACCATCGGCAACGTATGCATATACACGATAGTTACCGGCCTGATCGATCTTTATCTCGGCCACAGGCTCCGACGTCGTGAACACTTCGCCATAACGCTCGGGACGCGGCTCATATGAGCCACCGAAGCCCAGCACCGTAGCCTCGTGCAGCACCTCCCAGATGTAGGTCATCTTGTCGCCCTCACGATCCGATGCCGCCACCTCTACCTTAAATGTCTTGCCGCTCTCTACCGTAGGACTCTGCACAGGCTTCATACCCTCGACCTTGATACCCGTCACCACCGGCGCAGTCTGATCGGGCTCCTGTCCGCTCCACACGCGCTGCATAGCCTCCACCATAGGTGTCTTCTCGCCATTGAGAGGCAGGCCATCAACCTTGCTCTCAACGAACATGCTGAACCATGTAGGCGTGCGCTCCTCCTTCTGTCCCCAGAGGAATACGAACGAACCCAGACAACGCTCATCGCCCAGAACGGCACCGTTATAGCGGCTCTCATACACCTGACGCTTCTCCTCGCTGGTCTGCTCGATCGAAGCCTCCCACGTGGTCTTGTCGGTCTCCCACCAACCCGTAGGACCCCACTCGGTAATCATATATGGGCCTTTCCAGTCTGACGAAGCGACCATATCCTTCACCTCGAGTATCGGGCCGTAGCTGTTAATACCGATAATATCGAGCGAAGGGGCATAGCGGGCGATAGAATCAAGCGCACTCTTATCGTGCGAGATGACCGTTGACACCAGCTGACGCGGCGCAATCGCCTTGATAGCCACCGCCAGCTCCTCAATAAAACTCCACACCGCAGAGCCATTGGCACCGCTCAGCTGCACCTCATTACCAATACCCCAGCAGAAGATATTGGGATCATCCTTGAACGTAGTGGCCAACTCACGGCACTGCTCCAGCGTCTTTGCCTTCCACTCTGCATCGAGATACTTTTCGCCATCCTTTGGCAGCGAAATGCCCTGCATCACACGCATACCATGCTCGGCCGCAAGAGCCGACGTACGCTTCACACTCTCAATATTTCCGCCCCATGTACGGCAGGCATTGGCACTTGCAGCTGCAGCCACATCGAGGCGATTGGTTCCGCCCACACCATTGATAAATGTAGGCTCGCCATCAATGCGAAGCTCGAAGCCATTACCCTTCTTCTTTATCACAACACCCTGCTCGGGTGCACATGCTGTCGCACCTACCACAGCAAGGGCAAGCAACAATCTACTCAGTTTCATATTATTGTCATTTGATGGTTAGTCGTTGGGGTAGGCTGCAATAAACACATTGCGACGGCGCAACTCATCCTGAACCTTATGCAACTCGCGCAACGACACCTTGCCCACCACATACTTAAAGTCGTCCGAAATATAGTTCTCGCTCACGCTCTCAAACTTGATAAGATCGAGATCGGCATAATCCAGATAGCGGTAATATACGCGGAACGAGTGGTCGGTAGTGTAGCGGGGCAGCTGCGAGTCGTTACGCTTCTTGTACTCGTACTTATAGTCGTACAGACAAGCCGTAATATCGCTCAACACGGCCGAACCCGTGGGGTAGGCACCAGCACCACGACCAAACATAAACTGCTTGTCGTAGAACAGACCCTTGATAACCACACCGTTGAACTCATCCTCGACGCTATAGATATATTTATTACGCGAGATAAGCTGAGGCATAACACTCATAATGAGCTTGTTATCAATCTTCTCAACATGTGCTACAAGCTTAAAGCGACGCTCCTTCTCGTTAGCAAAGCGAATATCGTCGTCGTTCATATTCGAGATACCGAACGTGAAGATATCCTGCGGCGGAACGTACAGACCAAAGGCGTGGATGGTAATGATGATAAGCTTGAAGAGCGAATCCCAACCATCGATATCGAGCGTGGGGTTGCTCTCGGCAAAGCCCAGATCCTGCGCCAGCTTCAAAGCATCGGCATACGACATCTTCTCGTTGAAGATCTTCGAGAGGATGAAGTTCGATGAACCATTCAAAATACCCTTAACCGAGGTCAAGAGGTCGTTATCGTAGTACTCCTCGAGGTTACGGATTACGGGGATACTACCGCACGCCGAAGCATCGTAGAGCAGAGCCACATTGTAGCGTGCCTGCAACTCGATAAGCTCCTCGATGTGGTGCGCCAGCATCTTCTTATTACCCGACACTACGGGAAGCTCCATCTTCAGGGCGCGCTTCACGATATCGTATGCAGCATCGGCATCGTCGATAAGCTCAACGATGAAGTTAATCGTAGGATCGTTGAAAATATCGTCAGCCTTATCGGTGAACTCGACATCTACGCCACGATCCTTCGTTAGATCGCGCACGCATACTCGCTTAATCTCTACATTTTTCGAACCTATACGCTTCAGCACATCGTACAAGCCGCGACCTACGGTACCAAAACCGAAAAGACCGATGTTAAGTTTCTTTCCATTCATAATTGTATCTGTTTTTCGTTACTTATTCAAAAAATCCAAAATTATTCTATTCAGCTGTTCATGCTCCACCAAAAAACCGTCGTGGCCAAAATCCGAGTCGATGAGATGATACTCCACCGAGGGGATATTCTCTATCAGCACCTTATGATCCGAGGGTGGGAACAGGATATCCGACGTAATAGCCACCACCAGCGACTTAGCCTTAATCTGCTTCAGCACCTCCTCCAAAGAGCCTCGTCCACGCGCCAGATTGTGCGAATCGACAGCCTGCGAGAGACGGTAATAGGAGTAGGCATTGAATCGGCGACGCAACTTCTCGCCCTGATAACGCTGGTAAGATAGCACTCGGCGCTCGAAGCTCACCTCATCGGGCGTAGCATCCTCCTGCGTCTTATCATAGGCCATGCCACCACGATAGCTCAGCAGTGCAATGCTTCGTGCCGTAGCCATACCGTTAAGTCCTGCCTCGGCCTTGCGCTCGCCAAACGAGGGATCGCACTCAATAGCCATACGCTGCGACTCATTAAATGCCGATGCCCACGGCTTGGTGCGTGGCGTAGTAGCGATAAAGGCGGCATGCTCGGCAAAGTCGGGCTGCATAACGCACCACTCCAGACATTGGAATCCTCCGATCGAGCTACCGATAAGCAGCTTAACACGGCTGATACCCAGATGCTTGGCCAGAAGCTGATGTGCTCGCACCATATCGCGCACCGTAACAAGCGGAAAGTCGCCATACCACTCTTCACCCGTTGCGGGATTTACCGACAGAGGACCCGTAGTGCCGTAGTGCGAGCCGAGGAAGTTGGCGCATACGGTGAAGTATTTCTTGGGGTCGAGAAAACACCCCTCTTCAACCGTGTGCGGCCACCAGTCGGCCACGTCAGAGTTAGCCGTCAGCGCATGACACACCCAGATGATGTTGCTACGCTCGGCATTCATCTCGCCAAATGTATCATAGGCGATCTCCAATGCAGGTAACACCGCACCGCACTCAAGTGTAAAAGGCTGATTATAGAAAAATGTTTGTGCCATTACTCAACGTGTGCAAAAGCCTGCTCAAAATCCTCAATTATATCCTCAACATTCTCCAGTCCGAGCGATATGCGCAGCAGGGTAGGTGTAACACCTGCGGCCTTGAGGTCGGCCTCGCTCAGCTGCTTGTGTGTAGTAGATGCAGGGTGGGTAACAACGGTGATAGAATCGCCGATCATAGTCATATTGGCCGCAAGATTAAGCGACTCAACAAAACGCACGGTGCTATCGAGCGAGCCCTTTAACTCAATAGTAAAGACTGCTGATGAACCGTAGCGGTAGTACTTCTTGGCGTTCTTATATCCTGCGTGATCCTCAAAACCTACGAAACTTACACGCTCTACCTTCGGGTGCTGACGGCAATACTCTGCCAATCGCCATGTCGACTCCACCTGGTGCTTCACGCGCAGCGACAAGGTCTCCAGGCCAATCATCATCAGATATGAGTCAAACGACGAGGGGCAGCAGCCAAAGTCACGCAGACCATCGACGCGGCACTTTACGATAAAGGCAGCCTTACCAAAAGCCTCATACAGATTCAGGCCGTGATAGCCTTCCGAAGGGCCATCAATCTGCGGGAATTTGCCATTAGCCCAATTGTAGTTGCCGCCATCGACAATCACGCCACCCATAGCCGTGCCGTGGCCATTGATCCACTTCGTAGCCGAATCCACTACGATATTTGCACCCCAGTCGAAGGGGTTGCACAGGAATCCTGCGGCTCCGAACGTATTGTCCACCACAAAGGGGACATCCTTTCTGCGTGCTACCTCGGCCAACGCCTCCAGGTCGGGCACATCGCACGTCGGGTTACCCATGCTCTCGGCATAGATCATCTTCGTGCGTTCGTCAATCAAAGCCTCGAAATCCTCCGCACGCTCGCTCTTTGCGATGCGGCAGTCGATACCCAGCTTACGCAGCGAAATGCGGAACTGGTTATACGTACCTCCATAGAGGAAGGGTGATGCCACGATATTATCGCCCGCCTCGGCAAGCGCCGTAACGGTAAGCAGAATGGCCGACATACCCGATGCCACGGCCAGCGCTCCGACGCCATCATAGAGGGCAGTGATGCGCTCCTCATAGGCTGCAGTTGTAGGATTGTGCAGACTGGTGTAGATATTTCCGCCTTCGCTAAGTTCGAAGAGGCGTGCCGCATAGTCGCAGCTCTTGAAGTGATAGGCCGCCGTAGGGTAGATTGCTACACCGCGCGAGCCCGTATGATCGACATGATAACCACCATGAATCTGTTTGGTCTCAAAACGAAGTTTCTTCTCAGACATAATAATCAATATTGGATAATTCGGCATAAGAGGCCGAAAAAAAATTCTACTCAAAAAAATATTTCCAAACGAGGAATAAAAACGAAAGGGATTTAGTGTTCTGGACACTTGGCAACACTTGATTGCCCAATAATAAAGACGTGCCTAGCGGCACATTCGCATATGCATCGAATGCATCATAAAGAGAAGTGATATGTTGCAACGTGACATCATACAAACTTACATATTATAATGCAAATATATAAAAAATATTTAAATAATCCCCCGCATAGTGTTAAAAATAGGGGCAGAAGGTTGTTTGTAGCCTATTTTTTCCATAATTTTGTTAGGAAAAACATAACCCTACAACTTATGAAGAAGTATATACCTTTGATTTTCTGCTCACTTTTCGTTGCATGTTCACCCAGCGAGAAGGTTGGCGACGTGTACCCTGGCTGGAAAGAGGGCCAGATGGATATCCACCACATCTACACAGGTCGTGGCGAAGCGAGTTTTCTTATTTTACCCGATGCAACGACGATGCTTATCGACGTAGGTGATCACGACCCCACCTATGAGCAATATCCCCTTATGGCCGAGCCCATGCCCGACCGTGAGCGCCGAGCGGGAGAGTATGTAGCACGCTACGTCGAGCGTGTAAACCCCAACGGCACATATGTAGATTACCTGATGCTTTCGCACTATCACAACGACCACATGGGCGACGCAACATTGCCGGCTGCCATGACCGAACGACGTGCTCCAAACTATCGTCTTGTGGGTATTGCCGAGGCGGGAGAGTATCTGCAATTTGGAATGCTGTATGAGCGCGGATGGCCCGACTACTCATACCCCAAGGCTATAAATACAGCCGATGTACATATCAACAACTTCCTCTCCTTCGCCAAGTATCACAAGGAGGAGTTCGACATGCAGCAGGAGGAGTTTGAAGTGGGTGCACTCGACCAGATAGCACTGAAGCACAACGCTGACAAATACCCCACATTCTCCACACGTAACCTGGCGGCCAATGCCGAGGTATGGTCGGGCGTAGAGGGGCAGACCGTGCGCTATGCCGACCTACATCCCGACACCCGCCACGGTTCGATAAACGAGAACGCACTGAGCATAGCTATGCGCTTCGATTATGGCGCATTCAGCTACTACACGGGAGGCGACGTGAGTACTTCGCTAAAAGATGAGCAGGGCGAGTGGGTAAACATCGAGTCAAAAGTGGGTGAGGCTTGTGGCGAAGTGGATGTATGCAAAGCCAACCACCACTCATACAAGGATGCCATGCCGACCGACTTCCTAAATGCCGTGAAGGCGAAAAACTACATCCTCAACGTCTGGGATCAGCAGCACACGCAGCCCGAGCTGCTCGACCGCATGGTAAATACCGAGCCCAAGCTGGAGACAGGTTACAAAGTTCTGTCGGAATATATCTTACCGAAGACGCGCGAAGAGTTTGCCGCCGAAGAGTGGGCAAAGGGCATATGCCCCGAGGATGGACACATAGTAATCAAGGCCTACGACGGAGGACGCAAATACAAGATTTACCGTCTCTCGGCTCGTGACGAGCAGATGATTATCACGGCCATCTACGGACCTTACGATGCTGAATAAACAATCAGGGCTGCCACTTTAGATAGGCAGCCCTAATTATTTTACACTCCGCACGTTATAGCGCTACATCATTCTGATCGAGCAGATTATTCAGCAGCGCATATACGGTCAATCCTGCAACAGATTTTATACCCGTCTTATGGGTTATATTCTTACGATGTGACATAACTGTATGAATCGAGATATTCAGACGGTCGGCGATCTCCTTATTTGCCATTCCCTTGGCAACAAGAATCAGTACATCACGTTCGCGTTCCGACAAATCGTGGCTATCGCTGTAAGGGTTCGTTTCCCCCTGCTCGATAGCCGCACGCAGCTTACGCAACATAGCCGCCTCATTGTCATAAATATTTATCACGCCATCCACCTGACGCAACACCTCTTCATCAACCATGGTCGTTGCAAGCAGCACGATGGTCACACCACTCAACTCGGCCACCGACCCACGTACAGACTCACCGCCGCGCACAGCCTGCGAACCGACAATTACAACCTCTATATCCCTCGCCACACGACGCTCCGCAAAATCACGAAGCGTGGGGTAGATGCCTACAACATCCGCCTCGGCACTCGACTGAAGAATCTTGCACAAACCCTCGGCAATAATGATCGAAGGCTCTATGATGGCTATCTTATATCGTCTCATAGGCTCGCTACTGGTTTTCCAACGCCACAACCATAGGTGTCAGCACCGCCGTCTCGATGAGTGTATGCTTGGCCAGATCATCGCGCAGATGAGCCAGATCGCGCAGCACCCCGCAACGTTCTGCAGTAGGACAACTCTCGGGTAAATACTTGATGATAATACTCTTAATATCATCCACCTTATCGCATATATCAGTGTGTGACGACATTTTCACAGCCATACCCTCCGTATGCTTCTCACCGAGCAACAACTGCTCCACATATGGAAATATCACCTGCTCCTCATACTGCAGATGAGCATGCACCTCATCGGCATAATCGTCGTAGAACTTCCTCACGATATCGCTCTGACGCTTCTCGCACATGCTCAGCACCCGTTCCACGCCCTGCTCAATCGAGGGGAGCAGCTGCTCGGCATAATAACAATGCGACGCACGCAGATAACCCACTATATGTCTCAGATCGTCACGTTGCAGATTATCAACAGCAGGATGCATATCGGCACCGGCATATACACGGCAAAGCATCAGAAACATCTCCGACGAGATAGAATAGCGACGACACAACTCCTCAACCGAGAGATCGCCAAAGGGCAACTGCATATCCAATCGCAGAAAGACGGAGAGCAGCTCACACGACACATCGAGCAACTCCACGATTTTCATATCCTTCGAAAAGAGGATACGGTTAGAAGCATCTATCTTATAGTTTCCCATAATTACATTCCAAATAAAACACCTATCTGATATGCTCCCCATGCTACAACCCACGCCAGCAGAGTATTATATACCACCGAGAAGAGGGCCCAGCGCCAGCCTCCAGCCTCATGCGCTATGGCGGCAATAGTGGCGATACAGGGGAAATACAACAATACAAAAATCATCATCGCAAGAGCCGATGCCTGCGAGTAATTGCCCGAACGGATAAGATGCTGCGAGAGGGTTGCTCCATTCTCCTCGGCATCCTCTACAGAGTAGAGCACACCCAGCGTCGAAACGACAATCTCCTTGGCCGCTGCACCCGACACCAGCGCCACACTTGCACGCCAATCCAGACCCAGGGGCTTCATTACGGGCTCACACACCTTGCCGATGCGACCCAGATATGAGTTCTCCGAATGAGCCATCATAGCCTCCTGCTCGGTCATCGCAGGCTGCACGTCATGCACAGGGCGCGGATAGTAACTCAAAAACCATATTACAACGGCTGCAACCAAAATCAAACCAGCAATCTTTCGCAGGTATTGTTCGCTGCGCTCCCACATATGTCTCAATGTTGCCTGCAGGGTAGGAATACGATACGGCGGTAGCTCCATAACAAAAGGAGTCTCATCCGCTCCGAACATAAAACGTCGCAGCACACGCGCCGTAAAGACAGCCATAACACCTCCGAAAATATATATACAGAAGAGCGCCACGCCGGCATGCTCGGGGAAGAAAGTACCCGCCAAAAGTATGAACACAGGTAGTCGAGCACTACATGACATAAACGGATTTATCAGAATGGTTATCAGGCGACTACTGCGACTCTCAATTGTTCGTGTCGCCATAATTGCCGGCACATTACAGCCAAAGCCCATAACCAGCGGAATAAACGACTTGCCGTGCAGGCCAGCAAGGTGCATCAACTTATCCATAATGAACGCCGCACGCGCCATATAACCCGAATCCTCCATCAGCGAAATAAAGAGGTAGAGAATCACAATATTGGGCAGAAAGACAGCCACAGAACCTACACCACCGATGATTCCATCGACAATCAAATCACGCAGTGGTCCATCCGACATCATGCTACCAACCGCGTCGCCCAACCATGTAAAGAGTAGCTCAATCCACTCCTGCGGATAGGCTCCCATGGTAAAGGTACTCCAGAACATGACAAACATGATGAGCATAAAGATGGGAATACCCAGCCACTTATGCGTCACTATGCGGTCGATAATCGAAGTAGGGCGGTTGG
>JAFOXS010000106.1 GCA_017391665.1 Alistipes sp.
CGTGCTGTCGTTGAGGGCGTGAATATGTGCAAGAAGGCTACAAAGCCCAATGCTCAGAACCCCCAGGGTGGAATCATCGAGCAGGAGGCTCCGATTCACATCTCTAACTTGCAGGTGCTTGACCCCAAGAGTGGCAAGGCTACTCGCGTAGGTCGCAAGGCAGGTGCAAATGGTAAATTAGTTCGTTACGCTAAAAAGTCAGGAGAGGAGATCAAATAATGGCATACGTACCAACACTCAAAACACAGTATAAGGAGCAGATCGTTCCTGCTCTTATGAAGGAGTTTGGCTACACCAGCGTAATGCAGTGTCCCAAGCTCGTGAAGATCGTGATCAACCAGGGTATGGGCCAGGCCGTTGCCGATAAGAAGCTTATCGAGGTAGCACAGGCCGAGCTTACTCAGATCACTGGTCAGAAGGCAGTTCAGACCAAGTCAAAGAAGTATATCTCAAACTTCAAGTTGCGTAAGGGTATGCCCATCGGCGTACGTGTAACACTCCGCGCCGAGCGCATGTATGAGTTCCTGGAGCGTTTGATCGCGGTGGCTATGCCTCGTGTACGCGACTTCAAGGGTATCAACGAGAAGTTCGATGGCCGTGGTAACTATACTTTGGGTATCACCGAGCAGATCATCTTCCCCGAGATCGATATCGACAAGATCACCAAGATCTTCGGTATGGAGATTACTTTCGTAACTACGGCACAGACCGACGCTGAGGGTTATGCCCTGTTGCGTGAGTTCGGTTTGCCTTTTAAGAACGCTAAAAAGAACAACCAGTAATATGGCAAAGGAATCAATGAAGGCACGCGAGGTAAAGCGTGTGAAGCTTGCAAATCGTTACGCTCACAAGCGTGAGGAGATTGCTGCAAAGGTTAAGAGCGGTGAGATGGATCACGAGGAGGCTTGGATCGCCCTCTCAAAGTTGCCCCGCAACTCGAATCCCATCCGTCAGCATAACCGTTGCAAACTGACGGGTCGTCCCAAGGGTTACATGCGTCAGTTCGGCATCAGCCGTATTCAGTTCCGTGAGATGGCATCAAACGGTCTGATCCCCGGCGTAAAGAAGGCCAGCTGGTAGTAGATCACTGTCGCAGGGGCGCACATCGCGCCCCGGGCGACTGTTTTTACAACGTGCGGAAGGCATCGGGTCTTTTGACCGCCTAACCCCGTTGATTAATTTTCAGAATATGTCATTCGTGGGTGCCCTGCGGGTGCCTCTATCGTGACGGCAATCATACATTATATATATGTATTGCGCGTGCACGATGGCGAATACACATTCTATACAGATGCAGAGTCCCAAGTAAGCCGTTGCGCTCATCGGGGAAAGTGCCATTCGCATAATGGTAACTTCTCGACGAGGTGGCTCCCGAAAGGGTTAGGCATCGAGTTACACATTCAATGCTCGCAGGTCGATGGCCTTTGCGGTGCAGTGATGGTTGTGTGCGTTATAGCCGCAGCCAAATGTGACAGAGGTGGTGGCTGAACTGCGCATGCAGTTTTTGTTGCACCTTTTGTCGTGCCGACGAGATAGCATTGAGTAACATATTGGACACCAGAGGAGCAGAAAAGCCTCGTCCAATGTTATTTTTATGTTATTTTTTCGTTTTCACAGCCGCAAATGCTTAATAATAAGCCATTAGATCGCGGTTTATTGGATTTTTTTGCGTATATTTGCGCGCATTTTCAGGGGCCGAAGCATTTTCTGCTATCTCGCTGTAAATGAACCGCCGAGAGGTGGGGAGTGGATGAGAGAGAGGGGGAGGGGCGAAGGCCGAAGAAAGCAAAATAGAAAACAATTAACTTAATTATTAATTTTTAACTTTTAATTCACTATGACAGATCCTATTGCGGATTTTCTCACGCGAATTAGAAACGCGGTGAAAGCCAACCACAAGGTGGTTGTAGCTCCCGGCTCAAAAATTAAGCGAGAGATCACTAAGATTCTCTACGAGCAGGGTTATATCTTGGCTTACAAGTTCGACACAGACGAGAAGGGTCATCCGACCATCAAGATCGCTCTGAAGTGGGATGCAGCAAGCAAGACTAACGCTATCAAGAACCTCAAGCGTGTAAGCCGTCCCGGTTTGCGCCAGTATGCATCAGTTGAGACTATGCCTCGCGTGTTGAACGGTTTGGGTATCGCCATCGTATCAACTTCAAAGGGTATCATGACTGACGCTAAGGCTCGCAAGGAGA
>JAFOXS010000171.1 GCA_017391665.1 Alistipes sp.
GCACGCGAGGCTTTGGAGCGCGAGTATCGTCTCGAGTTCGGTATGGAGGGTCACCGTTGGTTCGACATCGCTCGTTGGGGTAAGGCTGCTGACGTATTGAACGCATTTGCTAAGGCTGAGTCTCAGTACCTCGGTAAGTACGTTAATACTTACTCTCCTTCATGGGTTAACTTCCCCATTCCTCAGTCAGAGGTTCAGACCGCTCAGGGTCGCTTCGTTCAGACTGCTGCTTGGAAGTAATCAGAACTTAACAAACCTAATATAGGTAATTCAGAGGGTGCCACCTTAAGGGTTGGCACCCTCGTTTTTTTTATTGCGCAGGGTTAAAAATTTGTTTTCATGAAAAATATTTTTATATTTGTTGAGCGAATTGTGCATATATGTGGGAGAAAAACTGGTTGCAAGCTGAGTAAAATGCCCGCAGACAAATGTCCGTCGCATCAGTAACGAATATAGAGAAGAAACCGATGAAAATAAGTAAAAATCTTATAGCTCTGATTGTTACGGTTGTTGGCTCAGTGTTGCTGGGCGTGCAGCTGCAAGCTGATCAGGCGTTTATGTTTTTCTACCGTGAGTCGCAGCAGTTGCTTTTCCTCGACTGGAGTTATCTGTCGGAGGTGCTGTTGCAGTTTGGTGGTGTGGGTATATTCCTGTCGCATTTTCTGGTGCAGTTTTTTATTCATCCCGTGGTGGGTGCCCTGACAACGGCTGCGCTTGTTGGTGGCACAGTGTGGATGATGTGGCTTGCGCTACGTAAAATCAATGACAATGTGGCACTTTTGCCTGTTGTGTTTGTGCCTCTGTTAGTGCAGATTATCTATCTCGCAACGTCGTATCATCACTACGAGGGCTTGGTGGCTTTGTCCTTCCTTGCAGTTGCCTTGTGGGGATATTCGCTCTGCAGAGAGTGCGATTATAGAGTGCGACTGGGTGTTGGTGCGGCAATAGCTTTGGTGCTGTATCTATTGATTGGTTCAATCGGAGTGCTCTTTGCTGTGTGTGCGTTGCTGTTTGATGCAATGCTTAAGCGCGAGAAGTGGTATCTCGGATTACTCTACGCTGCAGTAGTCTGCATTGCGGGCTCGTTCCTTGTGCAGCGTGGCGAGATTATAGATTATGAGTTTGCTTACACCCCGAAATTTTACTACGAGTTTTATGTTGTAATGACTCCTTTCTTAAGGATGGCGTGGATTGCGACCGTAGCGGTTATGGTGATCTTCTATCTGGTGGGGCTTATCAAGCAGCTGCGCCCCTGGATGAATGGTGCGTTGCTCGCGGTACTTTGTTTCGTAGTTGCCGGCTGGTATCTGCCGCGTCATGAGAAGGAGGTTAATGGTGGTGTGTATACCTATATGGAGTTGTACCATCATCTGACTACAGAGAATTGGGATGGTATCCTGTCGGTTGAGAAGCTCAACTTCCAGGATCCGCTGAATGCAAACTTTGTGAACTTTGCCCTATCTAAAAAGGGAGAGTTGCTCGATAAGATGTTCCTTTATCCGCAGGTCAATGCCTCGTCGCTGCTAAATGAGAGATTTGGAACATTTGTCGAGGAGCACTGTGTGTATAGTGAGATATATTATCACCTGGGTATTGTGTCACAGACACTTGAATTGTCGCTAGCTGCAATGGCCGGAACATATCCCGGTACGCCGCTTCTGTTGCAGCAGTTTGTTCGTAGTCGTATAGTTATGGGCGATTACGATCTGGCCGGTAAGTTTGTTTATCGTCTTTCGAAGACTTATGGCTATAAGAAGTGGGCGGAGGAGCAGCATAAGTTCCTGCACAACGATGCCGCCGTGGAGGCCGATGCGGAGTATGGCCTTAAGCGTCGCACGTTGCCCGAGCTCAGTAGCGAGTTTGTGTCGATGAATGGCATGTTCTACGACTTTATGAAGGCTCTTACTGCGAATCCTGACAATGAGACCGCACGCGAGTATGCCATTGCTTGTTTGCTGCTTCGTAAGGATTTCGATATGATTCGCAGCTTTGTCGAGGAGTATTACTCTACGCCCGTGCTGCCTACGTTACCCGTGCGTCTGCAGGAGGCAGTGGTAACCTATTCGGAGCGTGATATGGATTATTGCCGTCGTTATGGTGTGAGCGAGCAGACGATCTCTCGCTTTGCATCGTTCCGTCAGAAGATCCTTAATCTACGCCACCGTCAACCAAATGCAAATCCAAAATCGCAATTAGGCGAGTATCGAGATACTTTCTGGTATTATATGCTTGGCTAATACCAGACCTAAACTAAATAATTAATTATTAACCAACCAAATGACTATGAAAAGATTAAGATTTTTATTGTATTTGTGCACGGTCATTTCTTTGGCTTCATGTTCGACGCCCGACATCACGGTCAGCCGTATGCTCGGTACGCAGGCAGAGATTTTTCCCGATTACAAGGATATTATCATTCCGTGCAATATTGCTCCGATGAACTTCAATGTTCTCACGGAGGGTGAGCATCAGCTCATCATCGAGGGCGCCTCGTCGGAGTTGCAGGTTGCGGCCGAGGATGGTCTGTTTGATATTCCTATTAAGGAGTGGCGCCGTCTGTTGCGCGAGAATATGGGACAGAAACTGCGTTTTACCGTCGCGCGTGAAGAGAATGGCCAGTGGCTTGCATATGAGCCCTTTACTATGGAGATCTCTCCCGATTCGATCGATAGCCACATGGCTTATCGTCTATTGCCTCCTGCTGAGCAGTGGCTTAAGATTGGCATCTTCCAGCGTAATCTTGAGAACTTCGACCAGAAGGTGATTTATGAGAATAAACTCTCGGAGAATAACTGTATCAATTGCCACACTTTCCCTGCTCGTAATCCTGACAAGATGATGTTCCACCTGCGTGCCAAGAACTACAACGGTACGGCGATGGTCGAGAATGGAAAGGTGACAAAGCTCAATACAAAGACGCCTGAGACAATCTCAAGTCTTGTATATCCCTATTGGCACCCGTCGGAGCGCTTTATTGTGGTATCTACGAATATCATCTACCAGAGCTACTACTATCATAGCGAGGATCGCATGGAGGTGTATGATGAGAAGTCGGATGTGGTAGTTTGGGATGTGGAGCGTGGCGAGTTGTTCACTAACGAGTTGCTCTCGTCGCCCGATGCTATGGAGACGCTTCCCACGTTCTCTCCTGATGGCAAGACTCTCTATTTCTGTACGGCAGAGAATGTCGATAGCCTTGGATGGAATATCGACAAGTTGAAGTATAGCCTGTGTAGCGTTGATTTTGATGCCGAGACGGCACAGATTGGCACAAAGGTCGATACATTGTTCAACGCCCCGAAGGATGGTCGCAGTATCAGCTTCCCGCGTATTTCGCTCGATGGCAAGCAGATGGTTGTCGTGCTGGTGCGCTATGGCAACTGGTCGATCAACCACAAGGATTCGGATCTCTATACGCTGAATATGGAGACCGGCGAGTTGAAGCCTATAGATGTGCTTAATAGTGAGGAGGTTGAGAGCTATCACTCGTGGAGTACCAACAGCCGCTGGATGGTCTTCAGCAGCCGACGCGATGATCGCCTCTACACTCGTCCCTACTTTACCTATGTCAGCGAGGATGGAACTTTCCATAAGCCGTTCCTTTTGCCGCAGCAGAATCCGCTGACACATTATCGTGATATCCTGCATGCCTATAATATCCCCGAGCTTATCAGCGGCGAGGTGAAGGTGAAGGCTCACGACATTGCTACCGCAATGCGAACCGAGGGCACGACACTGACGTTCAGAAAATAAATTATTCTATCGCTTGGCATATGAGGCTGCACTTTTGGTGTAGCCTCTTTTTTTGCACAAAGATTGTGCGTTATTGTGAATTTTTACGCTGATTTTGCGCGATTATTGTGTTTCGAGCCGTGTTTGCTCGTTTACGAATTGGGTTTTGAGGTTTTGAAGTGAAATTTAGCTTCTTTTATTTTGAAATCTTGCGTTTTATGTGTTCCTTTGTATAACGAAATATAATCAGCGTATTACAATGATCAAACAAGCGGATGTAATTATCATTGGAGGTGGTGCAACGGGAGCCGGTGTGGCCCGCGATTGTGCCCTTCGAGGTATCAAGGCTTTGCTGCTGGAGAGAGGTGACATTGCTACCGGTGCTACGGGACGAAATCATGGCCTGTTGCATAGTGGAGCGCGATATGCCGTTACCGATCGCGAGTCGGCAGAGGAGTGCATCAAGGAGAATATGATCCTTCGCCATATAGCCTCTCATTGTGTCGAGGAGACTGATGGTCTGTTCCTTAGCCTGCCCGAGGATGGTCTGGAGTTTCAGGCCAAATTCATTGAGTCGTGTCGTTCGGCGGGTATTAGAGCCGATGCTATCGATCCGAAAGAGGCTCTGCTTTTGGAGCCGTCGGCCAATCCTGCGATGATAGGTGCTGTGCGTGTACCCGATGGCGCGGTTGATCCTTTCCGCCTTACGATGGCTAACCTGATTGACGCCAAAGCTCATGGTGCTGAGGTGTTGACTTATCATGAGGTCACGGAGTTTATTCGTGAGCGGGATCGTATCGTAGGTGTGAAGGCTGTCGATCGCCACACGGGTGAACAGAAGGAGCTCCGTGCGCAGATAGTGGTAAACGCCGGAGGTATCTGGGGCCATCATTTGGCCGAGAAGGCAGGTGTTATGGTTAAGATGTTGCCTGCCAAGGGTTCGCTGCTTATATTTGGTCATCGTGTTAATAATATAGTTCTTAATCGTTGTCGTAAGCCTGCCGATGCCGACATTTTGGTGCCGGGCGATACCATCTCACTTATCGGTACCACATCGAGCAAGGTGCCTTTCGATGAGGTTGATAATATGTACGTTACAGCCGATGAGGTGAATCTGTTGCTTCGTGAGGGTACCAAGTTGGCCCCCTCGTTGGCTCATACACGTATCTTGCGTGCTTATGCTGGTGTGCGTCCTCTCGTTGCATCGGATGATGATCCCAGCGGTCGTAGTGTAAGCCGAGGTATTGTGGTGCTTGATCATGCTACGCGCGACGGTCTGGAGGGTTTTATCACCATTACAGGTGGTAAGCTGATGACCTACCGTCTGATGGCGGAGTGGACAACGGATCTTATTTGTAAGAAATTAAACATCAATAGGAAATGTACTACGGCCGAGCGTAAACTCCCTGGTTCGCGCGAAACCGAGGAGCAGGTTGCGAAACGTATGCAGAGCGCCCCAGTGGCGCAGCGTGCATCGGCTATCAATCGCCATGGCGAGATGGCCGAGCGCGTCAATGTGAGTGCTCCTGCCTTGCGTTCGCTTGTGTGTGAGTGTGAGGAGGTGTCGGTTGGTGAGGTGCAGTATGCTCTCAACGAGTTGGATGTAAATAATCTTGTCGATCTGCGCCGCCGTACCCGAGTTGGTATGGGTACGTGTCAGGGTGAGTTGTGTGCATGTCGTGCAGCGGGTATTATGGCCGATGCCGGCAAATATTGCACTCATCAGGCGAAGCAGGATCTTGTAGCATTCCTCAATGAGCGTTGGAAGGGTATGGCTCCTGTGGCATGGGGCGATACGTTACGCGAAAGCGAATTTACGATGTGGCTCTATGATGGAGTCTGTGGTTTGAAAAATAAAAAAATAGAATAAGATGCGTTTTGATACAGTAATTATCGGAGGTGGCCTTGCAGGCCTTATCTGTGGCATACGCCTTGCCAAGCAGGGTGAGCGTTGTGCTATTGTTTCGTTGGGTCATAGCGCATTGCACTTCTCATCAGGCTCGCTCGAATTGCTTGGTGCGCTGCCCGATGGAACGGCTGTGGTATCGCCGAGTGATGCCTTGGTGCAGTTGCGAGGCATGGCACCGCAGCACCCCTATGCACGATTTGATAGCGAACGTTTTCTGTCGCTGGCCGACGAGGGTCGATCTCTGTTGCAGGAGGCTGGTATTGGCGTTTACGGCACTGCGGAGCATAACCACTATCGACTTACTCCCGTGGGGGCTATGAAACCTGCATGGCTGACATTTGAAGGCTATGTGCATAGTGAAAAGTCGGATAAGTTGCCATGGCAGAGCGTTGCTCTGTTCAATGCAGAGGGATTCCTCGACTTTTATCCACAGTTCCTCCGTGATGAGATATTGCATATGGGAACAAAATGCCGCGTATACACGTTCAATCTAAAGGAGTTGGAACAGATTCGCCAAAATCCCACCGAGATGCGTTCGGCAAATATAGCTCGTATCTTTGATAAAGCTGAAACGCTTGATGCTCTGGCAGATGCCATTGCTGGTCAGTTAGGTGATGAGGAGGCTGTGCTGTTGCCTGCTGTGCTGGGTGTTGACAGCCAGAGCGGCGTGAAATATCTTGAGAGTAAACTTAATCGTCCCGTTGAAGTTGTCGCTACGTTGCCCCCATCGGTGCCAGGTTTGCAGGTGCAGGCACTCCTGCGTCGTTACTTCCAGGAGTTGGGCGGCGTCTATATGCTGGGCGATACGGCTACCGGTTATCAGGCTGATGGCAATAGGATAAAATCAGTTTATACGCGCAATCATGGCGATATACCTCTCTCGGCCGATAATTTCGTGCTGGCTACGGGTAGCTTCTTTAGTGGTGGCCTGGAGGCAAC
>JAFOXS010000062.1 GCA_017391665.1 Alistipes sp.
CCCTTGTAGTGGCCGCAGAGAATAATAATATTCTCGCACATCGACAGACGGTTAGCCTCATGCTGATTGTAGGTGATGCCATCGGGCGAGGTGTAGATAATCTCGTCGTACTGGCGCTCGGTCTGCAGCTTCTCGACAAGCTCGAATACGGGCTCGCACTTGATCACCATACCCGCCTCGCCGCCGAAGGGGTAGTCGTCCGTAGTCTTGCGCTTGTCGTGGGCATAGTCGTGCAGGTTATGCACAACGATTTCAACCAAACCCTTCTCCTGCGCACGTTTCAGGATTGACTCGTGCAGGGGAGAGTCCAACAGTTCGGGAACTACGGTAATTATATCTATTCTCATAGTTTTAATATCTAAAAATAATATCTTTATCGCTATATATATCAAGAGGGACTTCGATGCTGTTTTTGAGCATAAAGGCCTTATAACCCAACTCAGTGAAGAGATCTACTATCTGTCGGCGGGTGTCGCCATCGGTTTCGATGAGCACCGTAGGGTGATGACGCTCGATAAGCGGACGAAGTTCGGGCATCACGATGCGCTCGTAACCCTCGATGTCGCACTTAATAAAATCTATGCGCTCCAATCCGCCGAAAAGGTCGCTGCCACGCTTCATCTGCGCAGTAAAACGCACCGCCGACTTCGATAGCGAGCCCTCGCTCACAAAGTTACGTCCCGTGCCGAAGTAACCCACCTCGGCAACCGAGTCGTTAGCCATCTCCACATCGCACTCCTCTTTTCCGAGAGCATAGTTCATAAGATGCACATTCTTACACCCTCTCACATTGCGCTCCAGCACCGAGAAGATTACGGGCACAGGCTCAACGGCATAGACCTCGCCCTCAGCACCCACAATTTCTGCCAGCGGGCGGGTATAGTAACCAAGGTTGGCGCCTATATCGATAGCAACATCGCCCCGACGGACCAGCTGCGGGAGGTGGTAGTTATACTCCAGGGCTCGTCCCGTGCGACCCAGCCCCAACCAACGATTAAGGAAGAAGAGGCGGCTCACAACACGCAGATAGCCCTCCAGCGAGAGCAAGCGGTAGAGCAGACGATGAAAGAGTTTTCCCATTTTATTTATCTATTCTGTAATACATTTTATCCAAATCAAAGCTCACTCGCTCCGAAGCAGTGAGCAGATCCACGCCTACCGCGCCGTCGTAGTTCATCGGCGGCGTGCCATTAGGCATATCCACGGCTACCTGCTGCAACATAACGCGCTTGCTGCCCACCTGCAACTCCACGCTCGGCAACGTGCGCACATCATTCCAGACAACACCGCCGAAGCCACCGCTACGCGAGCGCTCCACATCTCCACCCTCGGCCTCTACCTGACGCTGAAAACGGGTGAAGTAGCGTGACGATAGCTGGCTCTTTACGTTGCCCGTATCAAAGTGCAGGAGCAGTTGCTCGCCTGCCTGATGACACACAAGATAGTATGTGCCATTGTCGCAGACAATATTGCGCTCTGCGGCCGCACCTGGCTTGAAGGGCAAAACCATACGACTGGCACTGCGCTCATAGCGCACCTCGCCCAGCTTACGGATAATGTGGGTGCCCAACACAGCATCGCACATGCCCTCAACCTCAACATGCTCGGGAACAAGACGCTCGGCAACAAGGAATGTAGGATTTTTTATTACCACATCGCCAAGGCGCATCTCGGGTAACACACCCAGTTGGACATACCCTGAGCCTCCTACGCCCTGCGTGATGATCGAGTCGGCGACAATCTCCACGCCCAGACGCTCAGCCACCTCGCGTGAGATGAAGTTGGCATGGCTACAACCCGTATCGAAGATAAAATCTTCGCTTACATCACCTACCGTAGCCTTCACAATAAGGTGCTCGCCACGACCTATCGGGCGACGCTCAACGGGAATCAGCACATCCTTCTGAGGACGCACAACCTCCACCCTCTCCCGCTCTGCCAAGGCATCCATCCAACGCAGCAGGGAGAGCAAACCCTGACGTGACGCCTCGGCATCATCGGTATCGGGCAGGGACTCCAGAAGTTGTCGTGCGACCTTTGCGCCCTGGGCATAATTTTCCATGCACAGATTGTTAATCAACGCATAGTTGTACATGCCAAATACTGTCCCCTGCCCCAACTCCTCGGGGTAAAGGGCAACCTCCTCAATAGCCTTGTTGCTATCCTCAAAGCGACCTTCACAATGCGCCACCAGCGCATCGGAGAGTGCCAGCAGTGGTTTTATCACCATCTCTCGCACGGCGGGCAGCTCCTTAGCCAGAGTGACGTAGTCGGCCCCATTGAGCAGCTCCGCCACACGGTTATTGGCCTGCTCGGGAGTGGGTGTCTGCGCCTGCGCAACCACTCCGACAAAGAGTGCCACAAGGGTGAGAAGAAGGTTTCTCATATTAGTTTTTGTAGTTTACCTCGTCGTTCAGCACCTCCACAACGAAGGGATTATACATCGACTCGTGGCCGATGGTGCTATCCTCGCCATGACCGGGGTAGATTCTCACATCGTCACCCAGCGGCAGAATGTTGTCGATAATCGAGCGCATGATCCATGAGTAGTCGCCACCCGGAAGGTCCGTGCGACCAATGCTCTCGCGGAAGAGTGTATCACCCGTAAAGAGAACCTTCGCCTCGGGATTATACAGCGCCACATGGCCGGGAGTATGGCCGGGCGTTGAGATAATCTTGAGTTCGGTATCACCAAACTTAATCGAGGGCATACCCTCCATATCGATATCTATCTTCTCTGGCAGATCGCCCGCACGAACACCAAAGAGCTCGGCACTCACCGACGCGGTCTTCAACAGAAACTCATCCTTTGACGAGAGAGCGAACTTCACACCGTAGCGCTCCACCAAATGGTTCACACCCAGCAGGTGATCGAAGTGGCCATGAGTATTGATTGCCAGCACGGGTTTAAGACCTCGGTCGGAAAGAAACTTGTCCAGAATCTCATTCTCCCTTTCGCCCATATTACCGGCATCGATAATGGCAGCCTGGAGCGTATCATCCCACACGATGTAGGTGTTCTCCTGAATGGGGTTAAATACTAATCTTGCTATTTTCATATCGTTGTAATTTACTTTGTATTCAAATAAAATTTGGCAGATACCGAGTACGAGATCTCAATCTGTTCGAACTGCACATCGGGCTCCGTCTCCGTAGCCACCGTATCCATAGCCGTAGCGGTAGCCATCAGCATATTCTTGCGATAGACGGGCTGCACCGAGGTGGTATAGTCCGAGATCTCGTAGCACGCACCGATCGACTGACCAATGGCCTCGGCCAGCTCGCGGGCACGCTGCTGCGCATTCTGTATAGCCTTCTGGCGTGCTTCACTGCGCAAACCCTCCATATTGGAGTGAGATGTTTGGGTGACATTGACGTTTGTGATACCCGCAGCATCCAGTTCATCAAAGACCTTACGAACAGCATCAGCCGATGAGAGTTTTAACTCATATAGCGTTGCCTCGAGTGAGCGGCTGCGACGGAAATAACTGCTCGACATATCCTGAACGGAGAGCTGCTTCTCGGCATCCACACCGGCACGCTTCAGTGCAGAGAACATCTTGCGGCGCTGCTCCTCGATGGGCAGGCGTCCCTTTGTGTCGCTCTCGTCAAGACGAATCGAGAGGTAGATCTCATCGGGCAAAACACGAATCCGCGACTGGCCATTGACAGCCACCGTAGGAATCATCTCCATGGTCTGAGCCGAAGCCGAGAATGCGATTACACTCATCAGCAAAACGACTGAGAGTCTAATAAAAATCTTTTTCATAGCGTTTCTGTTTTATGGTTTAATTATAAAACGTGGAAACTGCAAATATCTTGCTTTAGCGCTTAACGAGTTTTACAACATTCTCCACATGGTGCGTATGGGGGAACATATCGACAGGCTGCACAGCCACCACCTCATACATTCCGTCCATAAGCTGCAGGTCGCGCGCCTGCGTAGCGGGGTTACAGCTCACATAGACGATGCGCTCGGGAGCGGCACGCAGAATGACATCAATCACACGCTCATCCACACCTGCGCGGGGAGGATCGAGGATAATCACGTCGGGACGGCCGTTGCGAGCAACGAAATCGTCCGACAACACATCCTTCATATCGCCAGCATAGAACGAGGTATTCTCAATGCCGTTGATTGCCGAATTGACCTTTGCATCCTCGATAGCCTCGGGCACATACTCTACACCCACCACCTTCTTTGCACGACGGGCGCAGAAGTTGGCGATGGTACCCGTTCCGGTGTAGAGATCGTACAATACCTCATCACCCTGAAGGTCGGCAAATTCGCGCGCAACCTTATAGAGCTCATAAGCCTGCTCGGAGTTGGTCTGATAGAATGACTTGGGACCAACTTTGAACTGAAGGCCCTCCATCTGCTCGATTATATGATCCTTGCCTGCGTAGCAGATGTGCTCGAGATCGCCCACCGAGTCGTTCCACTTGGTATTTACGACATAGAAGAGCGATGTGATTTCGGGGAATTCTCCTTTAAGCATATCGAGCAGTGCGGTGATGCGGGGCTGATCATCCTCATTGAAGATTACGATAACCATCACCTCGCCCGTAGAGGCGGTGCGGATGATGATGTTGCGCATCAGACCTGCGTGCTCGCGGCAATTATGGAACGAGTAGCCATTATCGATGCAGAACTGTTTGACAGCGTCGCGGATCGGATTCGACGGGTCGGCCTGCAGATAACACTTGTCGATATTGAGCACCTTGTCGAAGCAGTTAGGGATATGGAAACCCAGTGCAGGCTCGCGCTCGATGTCGCCACCGGCGGCAATCTCCTCATATGTAAGCCAGCGCTTGTCGGCAAAGGTGAACTCCAGCTTATTGCGGTAGAACATCTGCTTTGCAGAGCCCAGACAGGGACGCACCTCGGGCAGAGCAATCTTACCAATGCGAGAAAGCTGGTCGTGCACCTGCTCGGTCTTGAAGCGCAACTGCTCCTCATAGGGCAGATTCTGCCACTTGCAGCCACCGCACACACCAAAGTGCTCGCAGAAGGGCTCCGAGCGCAACGCAGAGCGCTTGACATAATTCACCACTACGCCCTCCATAAAGCGACGGCGCTTATTGCGTATCTGTACATCCACCACATCGCCCGGCACGGTCATCGGCACGAAGACCACCTGATCGTTATAACGGCCCATAGCCTTGCCCTCGGCCGCAAGAGTTGTAATCTCCAAAGCCTCGATGAGCGGATAATTCTGTTTTTTACGTCTTGCCATTGTATTTTAAGATTTCGTTTTGACAAATATACAAAGATTTCTCCTATTAGGTGTAAACTCTAAAGAGTTTAACCCAGACAGCGGTCACGATTCTCGATAGCCCAGCTTACCAGCGGCTCGATGTTGGTCATAAACGAGCGTCCCAACTCCGTCAGACGATACTCCACACGGGGTGGCACCTCGGGATAAGCCTCGCGCGAGATGAGCGACATCTCCTCAAGGCGGCGCAGAGTCTGCGTAAGCATCTTTTGCGAGATGTCGGGTATAGCCTTCTGCAACTCGCTGAAACGCTGCACCTCATTCTCGCGTAGCGGATAGAGCACGAGCAATGACCATTTGTCGGCCGTCTTATCGAGAATATCTCGAATAGGGCAAAAATCCTCCTTCTTCATTTTTTTGATATTTTTTACGTTGTAATTTTCTATCACTGAGCATTAGTTACCAAAAGGTAACTCTCTTACCTTCAAGTACCTACTTGCACAAAGCAAAAAAGCAACTTATATTTGCTTTACAAAAGTAACAAACTTTCTTTTAGTAACCAACAAAAAACTTCAACACTATGAAACAGATTGAAAAAATCGCGGCTGGCGCAGGTTATACCTGCATCTCAGTAGGCAAGATGGCAGAGCTAAGCGAGCACGTTCTCGAATTGGGTCCTGAGGTAAAGATTCCCGGTAAGGTATTCGCTGGCGCAGCCGCAGGCACAACGGGTGCAGAATTGTCATTCCAAAGTTTTCCCGTAGGCGGTCAGACGGGATTCCTTCACACGCACCGCACTCACGAGGAGCTCTATTTCTTCCTCTCGGGTGAGGGTCAGATGCAGGTTGATGGCGATATTATCCCCGTGGCCGAGGGTAGCGTAGTGCGCGTTGCTCCCGCCCCCAAGCGTTCGGTTCGCAATACGGGCGACGAGCCTCTGGTGATGCTCTGCATCCAGTACAAGGAGGCATCGTTTACGGCCGAGGACGCCACCGATGGCGAGATTCTGGCTGAGCCCGTGGTGTGGTAACACGATACACAATGTGATTTTGAGCATACGGCATTGGCTGTATGCTCTTTTTTTGTATATTTGTGTAGACTACTACTAACACTCATTACTATGAAACAGATTTTCTCTTTACTTACACTGTGCGCAACACTCCTGGTGGCAGGATGCTCGTCAAAGGATGAGGGTTGGCAGTCGCTCCTGGATAAGGATCTGTCGCATTGGCGCGTATATCAAAGTTATCAGCACACCAATGACTTCCGTGGCCGTGCACCCGTAAATGAGGCAGGCGAAAAGATCGCACCCATCGGCTATGACAAGAACCTCTACGACCTCTTCACCGTTGAGGAGCAGGATGGCGAACCCGTGCTGCATGTAAGTGGCGAGACATACGGTTGTGTAATCTCAAA
>JAFOXS010000121.1 GCA_017391665.1 Alistipes sp.
CTCGCCAAGCCCTCCGAATAAATTGACTTTGTATGTCAAATCTGCGCCCTTGCGCTCTACGCTTGACAGCTTTAGGTAGCCCTTCTCGATGATCTCGCCCATAGCGTTCGTAATCTCGAAGGGTGTCTTCTGCATTGCATCGAATCCTCCGCGTGTGGTCTTACGATTAAGCAGACCGAGGTGGCCGAATATCCTGTTGTTGTTGGCCGTACCGAGCAACGACACCGATTGGGAGTAGCTGTTCTTCACGATCGTGGGATTCGTCAAATCCTCGGCCGTGTAGTTCATCTGCACCAGTGCGTTATTGTCAAGGTCGGCTCGCTGGCCGTTGATGTATAGATTGATCTCTCGCTTCATCGTCTTTCGCGCGTTTCTGCGGATTCTACGTTGATGGTATAAACAGGGAATGTGCGACCGCTATTCGCGTATGTCTTGTAGGTTAGCGACGAATCGGTAATCTTTACCGACACCCACTCGCCCGTCTCCATATCAAACAATCGCACATCGTTCGACCCGATGAGGTGGTGCATCTTCATGGATTGTTCCTCTGTCATCAGCCCTGTGTTGAGCGACCACGAATCGACAGCGTCAGTCTTGAAGGTCTTGCTCTGATACTTTGCCAAACTCGAACGAAGATATTCGCTCCGATCGTAGTTGGTCGCCTTCGTACATTGACCCTTCGGAATGTATAAATCAACACCTCCGAAGGCGTTCACATAGTAAAGCGCGTAACGCTTGCAGGTACTCTCAATGCGGTAGGTCGTGAGGTCGTCAAATGTTACTTCCGTCGCATCTTCGGCATCGACACCCGCCGTGCCTGCCGATACGTTTGCGAAGGTGGGCGAAAACACCGAGCCATCCGCCAGCTTGATATCAACTTTCGGCTGTTTTGTTGCGCCCGATTCAGCGATAAAGGAGTAGGGGATGATGCTTCGAGGGTCTGCGATGCCGTCGATAGGGTCAGCCATTGCGTAAATGTTGTGCGCCTTATCATACGACCAATTGGGGATTAGGCGAGCCGATTCTGCAAGCTCATCGTTGATGTAGAGATCGGCCGTCGGGGCTTTGATGTTCTTCGATACGACCGTACCGCCTGCGAATGTCGGCACGCTTGCCGAAACATAATCTCTCACGATGTCGTTCGCGCGTATTGTCACTTCGTCTTCGTCGGGTGCCACGTAGGCATTGCCCGAATATACCAACACCTCATCCACGTAGATTTCAAAGGTCGCGTCTCGGTCGGCATATCCTGCGAAGGATTGCCAAATCGCTCTATCTGTTGCCATCGTTCTTTTCTCTGAAATATAAAAAAGCCCTGCATCGGTCACGACACTGGGCTTGGTGCTAAAATTGCTTGGTAGATATGATGGCGAGCGCATCGCCTATGTCCTGCTTGAGGGCTTCGCGTATGCGTTCGAGGAAGGTATTGTTCAGCTCCTCGACGGTGGTCTGCAATACAGGCGTCGGCTTGATTCCTTCGGTTGCTATCTTGCGACCGATCAAGAACGCGAGTGTCTTCGGTTTAGGTATGCGTCCCTTATCATCGGGTCGGGGTATGACGGGCTTCACCTCGATCCACTTTAGGATAGCAGAAGGAGGCGGAAACTTCCCAGGCTTTCGCCCATACTCAACGTATTTCCAATACTCCTCCAACCGAAGGCCGACCGAGAAGGTCACGCCCTCCGACTTTACAAAGTATTTCGTATTGTTCGCAAGGGTGCGCGAGGCGTTCTTTCCTGCCAGCGCGATATTGTACTTGTAGAGCGTCTCGGCATGTTGGCCGTACTCCTCCAAAACCTTGCGCAAATTCTCAAAGGTTAGTGTGCTCGTCTCCATTGTTCCTCCATTCGTTTATTGTATTGCGCCTCGTCTTTGAGATAGGCAAGGCGATTCAAGAACTCAACTGCCGTCAGTTGATAGACCGATTCCCAAGAAGAATTGGTAGCCCGAGCAACGGTGGCAACATTGTAAGTCCATCCCCACTTCCGTAGGAACGGATCGCCCCCATCAGCTCCTCCAGCTTCGCCTTCATCATCTCCTTCTTCTCGCCCCTCGCGCTCATCACCACCGCCTTCATCATCGAGGCCGAATAGATTAGCGTACTTTCTATCGAAAGTTGCAATCTCCGCAAAAAAAAAGCAAGAACAGACAAACCCTGCCCGATGGGTAGGTGGTCGTTTATGGCCTGTTGTAACTCCTCGATGTCGTAGCCGTCGCAGTACTTTTGCCCACGCGGAACGAGGAAGATAGACAGCACCAC
>JAFOXS010000024.1 GCA_017391665.1 Alistipes sp.
CTGGGAGATGGGTGAGACAGGTCCCTGCGGTCCCTGCAGCGAGATTCACATCGACCTGCGTGACGACGAGGAGATTCAGGCCAAGCCCGGTCGTGAGATGGTTAATATGAGCCACCCGCTGGTTATCGAGATCTGGAACCTTGTATTTATGCAGTTCAACCGCAAGGCCAATGGCGAGCTGGAGCCGCTGCCCGCAAAGCACGTTGATACGGGTATGGGCTTCGAGCGTCTGTGTATGGCTCTGCAGGGTAAGAAGTCGAACTACGACACCGACGTATTCCAGCCCACAATCGCACGCATTGCCGCTATGGCTGGCAAGGCTTACGGCGAGGATGAGAAGGCTGACGTTGCTATGCGCGTTATTGCCGACCACCTGCGTGCTATTGCGTTCTCGATTGCCGACGGTCAGCTGCCCGCAAATGCCAAGGCTGGCTACGTTATCCGCCGAATCCTGCGCCGTGCTGTACGTTACGGCTACACATATCTGGGCTTCACCGAGCCTACAATCTGCAAGTTGGTTGCAGGTCTGGCCGACCAGATGGGTCACCAGTTCCCCGAGCTGAAGAAGCAGCAGACCTTGATCGAGCGCGTTATCGAGGAGGAGGAGGCATCGTTCCTGCGTACGCTGGCTACGGGTATCAATCTTCTGGATCGTGTGATTGCAAAGGTTGGCAAGGGCGGCAAGATTGCAGGCAAGGATGCATTCGAGCTCTACGATACATTCGGTTTCCCCATCGACCTTACCGAGCTTATCGCTCGTGAGCAGGGCGTGGAGGTTGATCTTGAGGGCTTCGAGAAGGAACTTCAGGCACAGAAGGAGCGTTCGCGCAATGCCGCTGCACAGGATATTGACGACTGGCAGGAGGTGTGCCCCGTTGAGCAGAGCGAGTTTGTTGGTTATGACAACCTGACAGCTCAGGTACGCATCTCACGTTATCGTCGTGTGACATCGAAGGGCAAGACTACATATCAGCTGGTATTCGACCGCACACCTTTCTATGGTAACTCGGGTGGTCAGATCGGTGATACAGGTTACATCGCATCGGCTAACGAGAAGGTTGACATCATCGCAACGGAGAAGGAGAATGGTCTTATCATCCACGTAACAACCGCTCTTCCCGAGAATGTGGAGGCAGAGTTCGAGGCTGTGGTAAATCCCGCTGCGCGTCAGGCTGCGGCTAACAACCACACCGCAACCCACCTTTTGGATCAGGCTCTGCGTGCAGTGCTTGGCACACACGTTGAGCAGAAGGGTTCGATGGTTACACCCCAGGGCTTGCGCTTTGACTTCTCTCACTTCCAGAAGGTAACTGCGGAGGAGATTCGCGAGGTAGAGCGTATGGTTAACCGCCTGATTCGTGAGAACCATCCTCTGGAGGAGAACCGCGAGGCTACAATGGAGGAGGCTAACGCTATGGGTGCTATCGCACTGTTTGGCGAGAAGTATGGCGACAAGGTTCGCGTAGTGAAGTTTGGCGACTCGGTTGAGTTGTGTGGTGGTACACACACCTCGGCTACGGGTACGCTGGGTATGTTCAAGATTGTGAGCGAGAGCGCTATCTCGGCTGGTGTGCGCCGTATCGAGGCCGTTACATCGGAGCGTGCCGAGGAGTTGCACTACGCTGTGGAGGATCAGATGCGTGGCATCGCTGAGTTGGTGAACAACCCCAAGGTGGAGACCGCCATCAAGAAGATGCTGGAGGCTAACGAGGCTCTGCAGCGTGAGATTGATCAGCTGCACAAGGAGCAGGTGGATGCTCTGGTGGAGAAGATTCTCTCGGAGCGCAAGGATGGCGAGGCATTCGTTATCGCTCGTCAGGTGCCCTATGGCTCTAATATGATCAAGGATCTGGCCTACGCTTTGCGTGCCAAGGCTGCAAATATCATTCTGGTGCTGGGTGCAGTGAATGACGGTAAGCCTATGCTGGCTGTAATGCTCGGCGACGACATCGTTGCCAAGGGCGTTGATGCAGGTGCTACCGTTCGCGAGGCTGCCAAGCTGATGCAGGGTGGCGGTGGTGGCCAGAAGTTCTTCGCAACGGCTGGTGGTAAGAACCCCGATGGCTTGCAGGCTGCAATCGACAAGGCTGTGGAGATTGTGATGAGTAAGTTGTAATCCGAAAAAAGAAAATTAAACGAATAAAATATAGTAAAGAAAAATGGACAAGAAAGTATTATTGATGATTCTCGATGGCTGGGGAATCGGCAACGGCACCAAGTCAGATGTTATCGCTCAGATGAACCCTGCCTACATTACGGCTATGACCAAGAAGTATCCCCACGCGCAGTTGCGTACCGATGGTGAGAACGTAGGTCTGCCCAATGGTCAGATGGGTAACTCGGAGGTAGGTCACCTCAATATCGGTGCTGGTCGCGTGGTATATCAGGATCTGGTGAAGATCAACCGTGCGTGCGCCGACAACTCAATCTATCAGAACGAGGAGATCGTGAAGGCTTTTGAGTATGCAAAGGCTAATGGCGCGAGCGTACACTTTATGGGTCTTACTTCGGATGGTGGTGTTCACTCATCTATCGAGCACCTCTACAAGTTGTGCGAGATCTCGGCTCACTATGGCATCGAGAATACCTTCGTACACTGCTTCATGGATGGTCGTGACACCGACCCCAAGAGCGGTAAGGGCTTCATCGCTGATGTGGAGGCTACAATCTCAAAGACAGCTGGTCAGATCGCATCAATCGTAGGTCGTTACTACGCTATGGACCGCGACAAGCGCTGGGAGCGTGTGAAGGTTGCTTACGATCTGTTGGTAAATGGTGTTGGTGAGGCTTCGACCGATATGGTGGAGGCTATGCAGCGCTCATACGACGAGGGTGTAACCGACGAGTTCGTGAAGCCTATCGTTCGCATCAACGAGGCAGGCGAGGTCGTAGGTCGCATCAAGCCCAACGATGTAGTTATCTTCTTTAACTACCGTAACGACCGTGCCAAGGAGATCACCGTAGTACTTACTCAGGAGGATATGCCTGCAGAGGGTATGCACACTATGCCCCTGTACTATTGCTGTATGACTCCCTACGATGCTAAGTTCGAGGGTCTGCATATCTTGTTCGACAAGGAGAATGTTCGCAACACTATCGGTGAGTACGTATCTTCACTCGGTCTTTCACAGTTGCGTATCGCCGAGACTGAGAAGTATGCTCACGTTACGTTCTTCCTCAATGGTGGTCGTGAGGCTGAGTTCGAGAACGAGTCTCGTATCCTGGTTGCTTCACCCAAGGTTGCAACATACGACCTGCAGCCCGAGATGAGCGCCTACGAGGTTAAGGATAAGCTGGTGGAGGCTTTGAACTCGCAGAAGTTCGACTTCATCTGCCTGAACTTCGCTAATGGCGATATGGTTGGTCACACTGGTATCTACGAGGCTATCGAGAAGGCCGTTAAGGCTGTTGACGAGTGCGTAGCTGATGTTGTTGAGACCGCAAAGGCTAACGGCTACGAGGTTGTGATGATTGCTGACCACGGTAACGCCGACAACGCTGTTAATGAGGATGGTACACCCAACACGGCTCACTCGCTGAACCCCGTGCCCATCGTAGTGGTATCGGATCGTGTACACGTAGTTAAGGATGGTATCCTGGCTGACGTTGCTCCCACCGTATTGCGTTTGATGGGTCTTAAGCAGCCCGCCGAGATGACTGGTGAGGTTCTGGTTGAGATGTAGAGCACAGCTGTTTCGTTTTTAAGCGCAATTCTTTCGTTTTAACGCAGGGATTGTTCGCATGAAAGCAAATTTTGCTATCTTTGTTATATATATAATAAAGTATGACGAAGATGAAGAAAATATTACTTACATTGACTGTCGCCGTATGCACTATCGTAGGTGCTGCGGCGCAGTCTGTTATTACACGTGCCACTGTCGAGCAGGGTGCGCTGGAGGGAGTGGAGGAGAATGGCCTCGGCGTGTTCAAGGCTATCCCCTATGCCAAGCCTCCCGTGGGGGAGTTGCGCTGGCGACCGCCCGTGAAGTTGGAGAAGTGGGAGGGCGTATATAAAACGGATCAATACGCCAAGATGCCCCCGCAGCAGCAGGGTCGTCAAACGGATGCTTCGCGCTGGAGCGAGGACTGCCTCTATATCAATGTGATGACGCCCGCAAAGTCGAAGGAGGAGAAGCTGCCCGTTATGGTGTGGATCCACGGCGGTGGTTTTATTACGGGTAATTACACGTCGCCTATGGGCACAAACTTCGCCAAGCGAGGTGTTGTCTTTGTGAGTATTGCCTACCGTACGGGTGCGCTGGGCTTCCTGGCTCTGCCCGAGCTTTCGGCCGAGTCGGAGCGAGGCATCTCGGGCAACTATGGCCTGATGGATCAGATTATGGCGCTGGAGTGGGTGAAGAACAATATCGCAGCCTTTGGTGGCGATGCCGACCGCATTACGATCTTTGGCGAGTCGGCAGGTGCCATTGCCGTGAGTATGTTGTGTGCCTCGCCGTTGGCAAAGGGTCTGTTCCACGCAGCTATAAGTCAGAGTGGTGGCTCGTTCTGCCCTGTGGATAGCGTGCGCACGAACAATAACGGTATCCGCGATGTGAAGGGTGCCGAGGCGTATGGCGTGGAGTTTATGAAGCGCATAGGCGCATCGTCGCTCAAGGAGTTGCGTGAGATGAGCCCCGAGGCGTGGATCGGCGACACGGCAAGTACGGGTGTGGGCGGTTTCTGGCCCACGGTGGATGGCTATGTGATTACCGATGACCAATACAAACTATACCGCAGCGGCCATTTCAACGATGTGCATCTGCTCATCGGCACCAACTCGGACGAGGGTTCGATGTTTGTGCGTCCCTCGTCGGTGGAGGAGTATGTGGCAGAGGTAAAGCGTGATTATGGCCCCTTTGCCGACCGTATGCTGAAGGCATATCCGGCCACTACCGAGCAGGAGACCTTCGCGGCACGCAGCGATATATTCCGTGAGACAGCCTTTGCGTGGCCTACATATACGTGGGCGGAGTTGCAGCGCAAGGCGAGCCGCAAGAATATCTACCTCTACTACTTCGACTATGTGCCCGAGCGTATGCAGGCCCGATCGCCTCGAGGTGCAGGCCACGCTGCCGACCTGCAGTATGTCTTCGGAACGTTCTGGGGTGAGCCCTCGGCAGAGGATCGTGCCGTGAGCGAGATGATGATGCGCAGTTGGGTGAACTTTGCTACTACGTTCAACCCCAATGGCGAGGGTGTGCCCGAGTGGCCCGAGTACAATGCCAAGAAGGCTACGGTGATGCATATCAAGGCACAGACGGCACTCATCATGCGTCCCAATGCCGATAAGCTGGAGTTGATGGAGGAGTTTTATAAGTGGAAACGAGGACAATATAAAAATACTAACCGATGAAGAAATTAGTTTTTTCAGCCTTGCTGTGTCTTGTAGGCACGGTGGCTATGGCGCAACCACGCATGACCTACGAGGAGAAAGTGGTTTATGAGGGCGAGGATGTAACGTTCCGCCAGATTGATGCCCACACGTGGGAGGGTAACGGTAAGATGATGGCCAATGAGACGCTCTACATCGTCGAGGGCGAGGAGCGTGCGTTGCTAATCGATGCCGGCACGAATATCAAGGATCTGGATAAGATTGTGGCGGGCATCACGTCGAAGCCCGTGACGCTGGTGGCTACGCATGTGCATCCCGACCACACGGGTGCGTCGGTCAACTACTTCAAGGAGATTTATATCAACGCTGCCGATATGGTCAACGTCAAGGAGATGATGGGCGACTACAAGGGTGAGATTAAGTACCTCACCGATGGCGAGATAATTGACCTCGGTGGTCGTCAGATTGAGGTTATCTTCACGCCTGGCCATACACCCGGCTCAACCACATTTATCGACCGTGAGGCTCACTATGGCTTTAGCGGTGATGCCTTTGGCTCGGGTAATCTGCTGCTGACCACTAACTTTACGACCCTTGCGCTGACATGTCAGCGTATGAGCGACTATATACCTATGAAATGGAGAACCACGAGGCTAACGACCCGCAGC
>JAFOXS010000150.1 GCA_017391665.1 Alistipes sp.
AATCCCAGAGCCTTCAGCGCACCAATCATGCCTATGCGGTCGAAGACCATGATGAGCATAGCCGCCGCCATGTTAAAAAGCAGCACCACCATCATGATGATAATGACGGCACGTGCTATGACCGTATGTGCCTGCATCCAGTCGAAGATGACGGGATGTCGCATCCTTAGCGTTGCCACCAGCGTCGATACGAAGCCTTCGTCCTGGCCTGCCTGCAGAAAAATCTCCTCATCCAGAGCTGCAGCCACATCGCCTATCTGATAGCCATCTGCAATGGCCACATCGTAGCCTGACACACGATCGTCGGCAATGGCCACCTCGCGTCGTACGTCGCGCTCATCACACAGGGCCACCACGCGGTCCATCTCCTCGAAGCCTGTGTGATAGAGCCCCACCACTCGGAAGGCATCGCGGCGCGGACGGTTATCCTCCACAAAGAGCATCTCGACTCTGTCTCCCACGCCTATGCCCAGCAGCGATGCTGTCGCGCGCGAGAGGAGCATCTGCCGGCCTCGCTGCTCAGCCCCAAAATCGGGCAATGAGCCCTCGACAAGACGGCTCTGCCACCACTCGGTGTTGTAGGTCGGCCCCACGCCCTTGAGCTGCAGTCCCACGACATTGTCGCCACACTTGGCCATACCCTCGGCAACAACATATGGGGCTACCCATGCAACGCCATCTGTCGCAGCTGTGCGTTGCAGCATGTCGCCACTCAGCGGAATTAGCTTATCCGTACCCGAGAGCGTAGCGACATCGACAATGCGGACATCGGCACCAAAACCACTCAGGTCGGCATAAATCTGTCGGCGAAAACCCTGCACAACGGCCAGCGTGAGTATCATGGCAGCCATGGCCAGCGCCACCGTCACGGTAGCAATGCGCGACATGACCGAAGTTCGCGATTCGCTGTCGCTCGATGCCGTGCGGCGGGCTATGAGATACTCAAGACTCTGCATCTACGTTACTTAAGGCGCAGGCCTCGGGCCCACGATACTTATTTATAATAAAAAATCTGTACAAAGTTATGCAAAAATTTCTTACTTTTGCACCATTAATGGATAGTGTGATGCCTTTTATAGCCTTTTTGTGCGTCGGGCGTACGTTTTATTGCATTAAAACGTTATTTTTGAAACACTGGTGTTAAACTAAAAACGAAAAACGATGTTGGATTTATTGCAAGCAGTACAGGATTACTACTCTTATTCATACGCAGACCCCTCGATGGGTATCTCTTCAGGCGGATCAATCATACTCATGGGTGTGATCGGTATCATAGGCTACATTGTGCAGGCACGTCTGCAGTCGGTTTTTGCCAAATATTCGCAGGTGCCCTTCCCCAACGGAATGACAGGCGCCGAGGTAGCTGAAAAGATGTTGCGCGAGAATAACGTGCACAACGTGAAGGTGACGCACGTAAGAGGCCAACTCACCGACCACTTCAACCCCTCGACGATGACCGTCAACCTGAGCGACAGCGTATATGCCTCACGCTCCATTGCGGCCGCAGCGGTTGCCTGCCACGAGTGTGGTCACGCCATACAGCATGCTCGCGGATATGCTCCGCTGGTGATGCGCTCGGCACTGGTGCCCGTGGTGAACTTTTCTTCGAAGATTGCCACGTGGGTAATCATCGGCGGTATTGCGCTGATGGCCTCAGGCATGGGCTCAACCATCTGCTGGATAGGTATCTGCCTGATTGCCATGTCGGCACTCTTTTCGATCGTGACGCTGCCCGTTGAGTACAACGCATCGGCACGTGCACTGGAGTGGTTGGAGTCGAGCCGACTGCTGCAGGGTCAGCAGCTGGCATATGCCCGCGAATCGCTGCGCTGGGCAGCACGCACATATCTTGTTGCGGCACTGAGCGCCATCGCAACGGTGCTTTACTACGTCTCGCTCATATCGCGCAGAAATGACTAACCCCCAGGATGATTTCACCTCGCGTGGCTGGCTTGTAGCTCTGGCCACATTAGCAGT
>JAFOXS010000063.1 GCA_017391665.1 Alistipes sp.
AACACCTTTACAGATGCTTCAGACAGCATTTCAAGAATCTCACATACATCAAAACAAGTTACCATAAAATTCCGATTTATCGGTGTAAAGATATATAAATTATTTGAATAATATAGTGGCAATACATAGTAAATACTTTTTTTTCCATTATTTGTCGATTTTTTCAATCCACGGCATATTATTGGGGTCGGGAACAATCTCCCTCAACTCCCAAATGCGCCCCAAGTCACGCAGGTACTTGTTCGAGAATAGAATATCATAGGGTACTAAGAGAAGTTCGAGAGGACTTCTCTTTTTTTTGTCTCTATGCGGTTCGGATGCGTGTGGGGTCGTTCAGTCGGTGGCGGTGTGGCATAGAACTCTTGGGTCGGCGATTATTGCTATCGCAATCTCTTGTCTTTGTCTGATGATTGTCTTTGAAAATTAATTTTCAGCCATCATCCGTCAAAGACAAATAATCTACGATTGTAATCGCCTCCCTTCGCTCTGCTCAAACCTGCTGCGACCGTTCGACACGGCTACATGATAGAGAATATGTCACTTTAAAAAATCATTTATAATCTGTATAAAACACAAGGCTGCGCGAATTCTCGCGCAGCCTCATCGCAATTAATATTTATTTATCACAGAGGGGGCTTATCTGAAACCACCGCCACCGAAGCCACCGGGGCGACCGCCACCCATCGGAGGACCGCCTGCGGGACGACCACCCTGGCCGGGCATTCCGGGCATTCCGCGACGACCGCCCTGCATCTGGTAGTCGTTGATGTTCTGCGAGCCCTTCTTGCCGAATGCACGCAGGTTGTAGGTGAACTGCACGGTGAAGTAGCGACCGATGACGCTATTCCATGTGTTCTGCGTGAAACCTGAGCCTGTAGAACGTGAGAATGCAGTATTCTGGTTGAAGATGTCGTTCACACCGACCAAGATCTCACCCAGCTGGTTCTTGAATACCTTCTTACCGATGTAGGCATTAACCAGAGCGTATGAGTCGTTATAGTCGTTGGTGTAGCCGATGTTCTGCACATAGCTTGCCGATGCGGTGAAGGTGAAGCCCTTCCAGAATACAGCCTTCAGGTTGGCCGATGCCGAGTGGCTGAAGTACTCGTTCTTGTTGCCACGACTTGCCAGCGAGTTGTCCGCCAGATTGTAGTTACCGTTCCAACCGATGGTGAAGTCGACATTCTCCGAGATGTTACTACCCAGTGTTACGCCTCCGTTGTAGCCCATATTGCTGGCGATGTTGCGTACGCTATTTACCAGTGAGGGGGTCTCCGAGTAGTTAACACCCAACATGATGTTCATGTTCGACTTGAGGAAGTTGATGGGGAAGCCGTAGTGCAACATACCCGTAATCATCTTCTGACCGCCTACATTCTCATATGTTGAGAACTGTGTGGGCTTGTAACCTTCGGTAGCGGCTGCACCATATATCTCCTGCAGCTTCTGCTGAGCATTGGCGCCCGTATAGAGGCTCTGGCCGATGTAGTTGTTCGATGTGTTGAACATACCCATGAGCATCAGGGTACGACCCTTCTCCAGGTTGGTAAAGTTGTAGTTCAACATAACCATATGTGAGTATGCAGGATCGAGGTTCTCGTTACCCGTTGACATGTACTGCATATCCGAGATGTCGAGAATGCTGTTCAACTGCTGAATACCGGGGTTATTGGTATTGGCACGAGCCATGAAGTTAATCGAGTGCTGCTGGTTGAGGTAGAACATACCGCGCACGAAGTAGGTAAAGTCGTTGTAAGAACGCTTGATGCTCTGCTCCTGCGATGAGCGGATGTAACCATCGAGAATCGAGTGCTGGTAGTTCAGCTCCACCACAAAACTATTGCGGTTCTTGCTCCAGTTGAAGCTCGGGCCAACCGCATGTGTCATATAGTCGCTCGTAAAGATGTTTGACAAACGAGGATCCCACTCTCCGTTGGTGTATGAAGCATCGTTTCCGAAGTTGTAGGTATCGCGGTTGCTGTCATCCTTGCTCAACTCAAACTCATACTCGAGCGAGAACTGTGAACTCTTTGAGATAGGCTCGGTGTACTCCACCTCGGCTCCTACACCCAATTCGTTCGATGCCGAGAGATTCTCCAAGTAGCGCAGGTAGGGATTATATGTTCCGTCACCATTGTCAATCGTGCGCTCGGTAGAGAAGCTGCGCGAGTCGTTGTCGTTATCACGGTAACTTACGTCGCCATTGATCGAGAGCATGCGGCCCTTGTCGTTCAGGCGCAGGTTGTACTGCAGCGACTGTGAGAAGTTGTAACCCTTGTTCTCGCCATTGCTACCGCTCATGATGATGTTATAGAAGTCCAAACCATCCTGATAACCATTCGTCTCGCTGAAGGGGGTGTAGCCCTGGAAACTGAAGTTAGTACGGGTCATGATTGACTGGTTGTCGGCAATACGCCAGTCGAAACGTGCATTGAATCGGTGGTTGTAGTTCTTGTTGTCAGAGAATGCCGACTGCTCCTTCGTACCCATGTTCTCCAGCGGAGCCTCATACCATGTAGTCTGCTCGTTGAGGTTCTTCGAGCGTGTACGGTTGTAGAAGTAGCTGGCCTGCAACTTGATCTTGTTGTTCTTCCAGTTGTTTGAGTAGTTCAAACCAAGTGAACCCACGTTGGCGATACCGCCCTGACGTCCCATCATGAAGCCGCCGCCACGGCCGCCGCCACGGCCACCCATACCACCACCTGCTACGCCCAGGATATCCTGGAATGAGAAGTTCTGCTGGTTGATATTATTCAACAGACCTGTTACGGTGGTGCGGCTCTCGCCGTTGAAGATATTCACGTTACCACCAATCATATACTTGTTGTGGTCGGTCACGCGGTCAGTCTCGGGCTGGTAGCCATAGCCACCATACACCTTACCGAATACGCCCTGACGCATACCTGCGCGGGTGATAAGGTTCAACGCCTTGTAGCTGTCGCCATCGTCACGACCCGAGAACTCGGCCTGGTCGCTGAGCTTGTTGAATACCTCGATAGACTGGATGCTCTGTGCGGGCAGGGTGCTGATAGCTGTAGCCACGTCGTCACCGAAGAACTCCTTGCCATCGACAAAGATCTTCTGGATAGCCTCACCCTGAGCCGTTACCTGACCACCTGATACCTGAATACCCGGCATCTTCTTCAAAAGGCCCTCTACGTCGGCATCCGATGCCACCTTGTAGGCGTCGGCATTATAAGAGATTGTATCTCCCGACTGCGAAGCACGGATAGCCTGCACGGTCTTAACGACAGTCTCGATGCGGGTGTTACCCTCTTCCAGGGCGATGTCGCCCAACTTGGTGTTGGCGCTCTTCACCTCGATATCCATCTCCTTGTCGGCATAACCGATATAGGTAATCTTTACCTTATACTTACCATATGCTACACCTGAAATAGTAATGTCGCCTACACCACCCGAGGTGTAGTACTTCTTCTTGCTCTCGTTGTCAGCATCGTCAGCGGGAGCCAACTCAAACACCGCACCGATAACGGCAGAGTTGTTGGCAGCATCGATGATCTTTGCTGTGATCTTAGAGTTCTGGGCCGCAGCCGAGAAGCAGACCATAAGAGCCATTGTTAATAAAAAAAGTCGTTTCATAATTATCTGTTTATTTATTTTATTTCCTCTGATAACAAATTTACAACCTTTTGCCTAATAAAAATCACTCCCATCGGTTAAACCGCCCTCTTGGCGGGTGAATCGCCCATTTCCGCGGGTGAAGTGACTGCTGTAAGGTTGAAATTACTCTGTTGGGTAAGAGAAAATAACCAAGAACAGGCCTCCCCGAGAAGCGCAAAACGTGATTTTGCTCTTTCGAGGAGATGTGTGTCCCTGCGAATAAAAACGCACCCCCTTTTGGGAGGTGCGCTTTCGCTATATACTTATATAGGTATTAGTCCTGCAACTTAGCAGCCAGGAACTCGCGGTTCAGGCGTGCGATGTGTGCGATAGAGATCTGCTTGGGGCACTGTGCCTGGCAAGCACCGGTGTTGGTACAGTTACCGAAGCCCAGCTCGTCCATCTTGGCAACCATTGCCTTTGCACGGCGAGCACCCTCAACACGACCCTGAGGCAACTTTGCAAGTGAAGATACGCGAGCAGCTACGAACAACATAGCTGAACCGTTCTTACAAGTTGCTGCGCAAGCACCACAACCTACGCAAGATGCAGCGTCCATTGACTCGTCAGCATCTGCCTTGGGAATAGGTATTGCGTTACCGTCGGGTACAGAGTTTGTGCGTACTGATACGAAACCACCAGCCTGAAGAATCTCGTCATAAGCACCACGGTTTACAACGAGGTCCTTGATAACGGGGAACGCAGCCGAGCGCCAGGGCTCGATAGTGATGGTAGAACCATCCTTGAACTTACGCATATACATCTGGCAAGTAGTAACAGCCTGTGAAGGACCGTGTGCGTGGCCGTTGATGTGCAGTGAACACATACCGCAGATACCCTCGCGGCAGTCGTGGTCGAAAGCAACAGGCTCCTGACCTGCGTGAACAAGGTCGTTGTTCAAAATGTCGAGCATCTCGAGGAACGAGGTGTCGGCAGAGATGTTCTTAACCTCATAGGTCTCGAAAGCACCCTTTGACTTAGCGTCTTTTTGACGCCATATCTTTAATTTGAAATTCATGTCTAATTAATATTAAAGTTCAACGTCAAAAATTAGTCTTTGTAGTTACGCTGTGCGCGGTGAGTAAACTCATAGTCCAGAGGCTCCTTGGTGAGCTCGGGCTCTACGTCCATACCCTTATACTCCCAAACGGCAGCATAAGCGAACTTATCGTCGTGACGCATTGCCTCACCCTCCTCGGTCTGGTGCTCTGAGCGGAAGTGACCACCGCAAGACTCCTCACGGTTCAAGGCGTCGCGCGCCATCAACTCACCCAACTCGAGGTAATCAACCAGGCGCAAAGCCTTCTCCAACTCTACGTTGAACGAATCCTCAGTTCCTACCAGCTTAAGATCTGCCCAGAACTCCTTGCGAAGAGCCTGAATCTCCTTGATAGCAGTCTCCAGTGACTCCTTGGTACGAGCCATACCTACGTTCTCCCACATGATGTTACCCAAACGCTTGTGGAGATCGTCTACAGACTGATTACCCTTGATAGCGAACAACTTCGCGATCTTGTCCTTAACGGCCTTCTCAGCCTCGTCGAATGCAGGTGTTGAGGTAGATACCTTAGGAGCCTGAATCTTCTTTGCGAGGTAGTCACCGATAGTGTAGGGAAGTACGAAGTAACCGTCAGCCAGACCCTGCATAAGAGCCGAAGCACCCAGACGGTTAGCACCGTGATCAGAGAAGTTAGCCTCACCGATAGCGTACAAGCCGGGGATTGTAGTCATCAAGTTGTAGTCAACCCAGATACCACCCATTGTGTAGTGAACGGCGGGATAAATCATCATCGGAGTTTCGTAGGGGCTTTCGTCAGTGATTTCTTCGTACATGTCGAAGAGGTTACCATAGCGTTGTGCCACTACATCCTTACCCAAACGTTCGATAGCATATTTGAAGTCGAGGAATACGGCCAAACCTGTATTGTTTA
>JAFOXS010000028.1 GCA_017391665.1 Alistipes sp.
GATTATCTTCGACCGCGAGACCAAGCGCATCGTAAACAACCGCTTTGCTGACGCTATGCTTACCAACACACCTCCCCGCAAGGGCTGGGAGGAGTTCTACAAGATGTAGTCAAATATACTCCTATAATAAAAAAGCCGCTCCATTTCGGAGTGGCTTTTTTTATAGTTCAAGCACCATAGCAATATCCGTTTCCCTATCGCCCGTTCCCAGATCGTAACCATTCGAGAAATCAAGCTTATAGGAAGGCTCACCGAAGCCGAATCGCTTGTAATACTCCACAAGTGACTCTTCCGAGGGTATCAACATCACCGCCCCGTAACCTCGCTCACGCGAAACATCTATCGCCTGACGAATCAACTCCGAGGCAAAACCCCGACCTCGCCACTTCTCGTCCGTTGCAATGGCATAGAGATATGCCGTAGGGCCATAATCTGTCTGCAACTCCACAATATTAAGCATCGCCACAACACTACCCTGCTCGCAGTGCGTCAGCAGATTTTCATCTCGATGTACATCTATAAAGAATCTATCCACATCTTCACGGCTATCGCCAAAAACCTCCATCCACAACGCGCGACACTCCACCTCTCTGTGAGTGAGTTCTCTTACGCCGATTTTTTCCTGCAGACGCATGGGATAGAACGAATGTTTCGAACGGCGCAGACCGGCAAGGCCCATATCCTCCTCACGATTCACATAACGGAAGCCTCGCTCTGCAAGAGCACGCGCAAACGAGCGGTTTATCATAGGGAATATTCCATCCACCATCGCATCAGCCTTCTCGATATGGGTACAGAATGTATCCTCCGACATTGCCGAGCCGTAGGTAAATGCCGCCACGTGGCCATCGACCAACAACACTCCGCCATACAATCCCAGTTCCTCGTAAGCATCAAAGGCTCGGCGGATAGCAGTCTTCTCGGCCGTATCCTTACACTCGTGCTCGCGGGCAATATCGGGATTATCCATCACCGCCTTGCGCAGCTGCCAGCGACACTCCAGACACAGGCACTCCTGAAAATATTGAGGAGTGAGCTCGCGGAACTCATACTCATATTTCGACTCAAACTTATTGATATGATTGCGTTTGGGCTGATATTTGCGTCCTGCAAGTGTACTTAAATCCTCAATCGAATAGATATAGTCACGGTAATCGGGATTATCGCACACGGCAAACTGCTCCTCGCCACCATTCTCCTCTGCCCAACGGGCAAACTGCGCAGCATCATCACTCGACATACCGACCAATCGCAGGCGGCTGCCTGTCTGCTGAGCCTCCTTGTGCAGAGCCGTGAGCACACGGCCGTAATCCTCAGCACCCACGATCATATAACCCGCCTCGTCGTCAAGCACAAAGCGCACGACAAGTGCCCCCTCAACCTCAGCCCATGCGGTCTGGTAGATGGGTTGCCAAGCATAGATATTGACAAAGGTATAGTCGCAGATGGGTGCCTCGGCACGCCTGAGCAGACGATCAATACTCGGCTTATCAGAAAGTTGTATCTCCCGAAATTGAATCATTTACAATGTAATCTTTATTCTCCACACGGCTATAATA
>JAFOXS010000162.1 GCA_017391665.1 Alistipes sp.
GAAATTTGTGGGGTCGCCGCTTGTCGTCGGTAAAATGATTGCTACGCACTTTTGAAAGCCATCAAAAGGTCATCATTTTTTAACCCTCCGCCTGCACGCCGCCCTTGATCCACAAACTTTCGCAGTGCGGAGAGGCTGACGCAGCGGTAATAAATCTTGCACAACGTGATTCGTTACACGAGTTACAGAGTTACAGAGTTACAGGCGTTACACTGTTACAGTTGTTACACTGTTACAAGGGGTGTAACACGTGTAACTGGTGTAACTGTAACTGTTGTAATAATGGATATTACCGTGCTTGAGCCAAACATTTCAAACGCCACTACGCCCCCTCGTAGCCCGTATCCTCAAAGAGATTGCCGCTGTTGGCGGCGGCTACGGCCAGCTCGTCGCAGCGGTTGTTCTCAATGGTTGAGGCGTGACCTTTCACCCACACAAAGCGCACACGGTGACGACGATAGACTCTGAGGAATCGCATCCACAGGTCGGGATTCTTCTTGCCCGTGAAACGTTTCTGCTCCCAGCCAAATACCCATCGCTGGTTAACGGCATCGACCACATACTTCGAGTCCGAGTAGAGTGTAACCTCCGTGCCGTCGAACTTCAGCGCCTCGAGTGCCACACATACGGCCATGAGCTCCATACGGTTGTTCGTAGTCAGGCGGAAGCCCGCCGAGAGCTCCTTGCGATGAGGGCCCGACAGCAGCACCACACCATAGCCACCGCGCCCGGGATTACCCTGCGCGGCACCATCGGTGTATATCGTTACTTGTGGCATTCTCTTCTACTTCAATGCAGCCATGCGCTCCTTGATGGCGGCGATCTTCGCCTCGGCATCGGCCTGCTTAGCACGCTCGTTGGCTACCACCTTCTCGGGTGCTGATTGAACGAAACGCTCGTTCGAGAGCTTCTTCATTACGCTTGCGAGGAATCCCTCAAGGTACGCCAGCTCGTCGTTGAGCTTCTTTAGCTCGGCCTCCACGTCGATGTTGTCCTCCATGGGGATGAAGTACTGCGTGGTCTTGACCATGAACGACTCGGCTGCGGGGTTCTTCTCGGCGATGGCGGTGATGGCGCTAAGATTACACATCTTAACCACTACATCGGAGAGCTCGGCGGGGAAGTTCTCGTCGGCTATAAAGTTGAGCGTAAGCTCATTGCGCTGTGCTATGTTGCGCTGCTTGCGGATGTTGCGCACGTTGGAGATAATCTCCTTCACCAGATCAAAACGCTGCAACAGGTGCTCATCCACGGGCTCGGCCTTGGGTGCTGCGGCATACATGATCGACTCGCCAGCCTTGCGCTCCTCAAGATCCTGCCATATCTCCTCCGTTACGAAGGGCATGAAGGGGTGGATAAGACGCATCAGCTGATCGAAGAACTCGCGAGTCTGATCCAGTGTCAGGCGGTCGATAGGCTTCTGATATGCGGGCTTCACGATCTCCAGATACCAGCCACTGAACTCATCCCAGAAGAGCTTATAGATACGCATAAATGCCTCAGAGATGCGGTATGAGGCAAACATCTCATCAATCTCGGCGATAGCCTTCGAGAGGGTGTTCTTGAACCAGAGTACTGCCGTAGCGTTGTTCTTCGACTGGGGCATCAGGTCGCTGTAATCCCAGCCGTTGATCAGACGGTAAGCATTCCATATCTTATTACCAAAGTTACGTCCCTGCTCGCAGAGTGCCTCATCGAACATAACGTCGTTACCAGCTGACGATGAGAGCATCATCGCTACACGCATACCATCGGCACCATACTGTGCAATCAGGTCGAGCGGATCGGGTGAGTTACCCAGCTGCTTTGACATCTTGCGACCCAGCTTGTCGCGTACGATACCAGTGAAATATACATTGCCAAAGGGCTTGTCCGAGCGGTACTCATAACCAGCCATGATCATACGTGCCACCCAGAAGAAGATAATATCGGGACCCGTCACGAGATCGGCTGTGGGGTAGTAGTACTTGATCTCCTCGTTGTCGGGGTTGCGAATGCCATCGAACACCGAGATTGGCCACAACCATGAAGAGAACCAAGTGTCGAGCACATCCTCATCCTGACGCAGATCGCTCAACTGCAGCGTCTCATCCTGCGCCTTCTCACGCGCCTTCACGAGTGCCTCCTCAGCCGTGGGAGCTATGACATAACCGCCCTTGGGCAGATAGTAAGCGGGAATACGCTGACCCCACCACAGCTGACGTGAGATACACCAGTCCTTGATGTTCTCCATCCAGTGGCGGTAGGTATTCTTATATTTTGCGGGGATAAACTTAATCTCATCCTCCAGTACGGCCTTGGTTGCGGGCTCTGCAATCTCCTTCATCGAGAGGAACCACTGCATCGAGAGCTTAGGCTCAATGGCCACACCTGTACGCTCCGAATAACCTACGTTGTTGGTGTATGCCTCCACCTTCTCCATAAGGCCTGCAGACAGCAGATCGCCCTCGATAACCTTGCGGCACTCGAAGCGGTCCATGCCTACGTACATGCCCACCTTGTCGTTGATCGTACCGTCGTCGTTGAAGATGTCGATGGTTTCAAGGTTGTACTTCTCGCCCAGCATATAGTCGTTAACGTCGTGTGCAGGCGTAACCTTCAGCGCACCCGTACCAAACTCAATATCCACATACTCGTCGCGGATAATGGGCACCGAGCGACCCACCAGCGGCACGATTACACGTGCACCCTCGGGGATATCCTTGTAACGCTCATCGTTGGGGTTAAGACACACGGCCGTATCGCCCAGAATAGTCTCGGGACGTGTCGTAGCAACAATAAGATAGCGGTCCGTACCCTCCACCTGATAGCGCAGGTAGTAGAGCTTACCCTGCGACTCCTTGTAGATTACCTCCTCATCCGAGAGGGCAGTCTTTGCCTCAGGGTCCCAGTTCACCATGCGTACACCACGATAGATCTTACCCTTCTCGTAGAGGTCGCAGAATACCTTGATAACGCTCTCGGTGCGGGGCTCATCCATCGTAAAGCATGTACGATCCCAGTCGCACGAAGCACCCAGCTTGCGCAACTGCTGAAGGATGATGCCACCATGCTTCTCCTTCCACTCCCAAGCGTGCTTGAGGAACTCCTCGCGAGTAAGGTCGGCCTTGTTGATGCCCTCGGCTGCGAGCTTTGCCACCACCTTGGCCTCAGTAGCGATAGAGGCGTGGTCGGTTCCCGGCACCCAACAGGCATTCTTACCCTGCTGACGCGCACGACGCATCAAAACATCTTGCAATGTGTTGTTAAGCATGTGACCCATGTGCAGCATACCTGTCACGTTGGGCGGTGGGATAACTATTGTGTAAGGCTCACGAGCGTCGGGCTCCGAGTGGAAGAGTTTGTTCTCTACCCAATACTCATACCACTTAGATTCAATCTCTTGCGGAAAGTACTTGTCTGCTACCATAATCGTATAGTTTTTATTTGTTAATTATCTTCATTGGGGTGGGGCTTTTGCGCCCTCGCGCGCATAATGCGCATACAAAGGACAAATATAAGAATAAAAAACCGAAAAGGAGTATATTTCGACGAAAAAACCTGCTTCCGACGCGGGAGAATGGTCGGCTGATGCAGAAGTGAGAGTAATAGGCGTCATGAGTACGATAATAAAACCTATTCGACCTAAAGCCGATCGCACCCATTTCACCTATTACTCCCACCTTGTCACGCCCTTTAGCCTTAGGCTGCAAATTTGAGCATGCAAAGATATAAAAAATGGCCATCGGTGCAACACCGACAGCCATAATTTTTTTTCAAATTTTCCTACGTGCTTAAAGGAAAATCAGTTGCGCCACGATGTAGATAGGCAGCAGAACGACGAGCGAGAACTTGATCATATAACCGAAGAAACTCGGCATATTAACGCCCGCCTGCTCGGCTATCGCCTTGACCATAAAGTTGGGGCCGTTGCCGATATATGTCATCGCACCAAAGAACACCGAACCCAGCGCAATGGCACGCAGCAGCATAGCGTCAATACCAGCCTCCAGCACTGCTCCCGAAGCCGCAGGCAGACCCTGTGCCACGGTGTGGAATGCTACGGCCGTAGGCGAGTTGTCGAGGAACGCCGATAGGAATCCCGATGCGTAGAAGAACTGCCAGGGACGGCTCAGACCGAGGTCGGCAGCGTGAGCATTCAGGTAGATCAGTGCGGGTGTCATCGTCACGAAGATACCGATGAAAAGATATGCCACCTCGATGATCGGCTCCCACGAATATTTGTTGTCCAGACGGATGCTCTTCTTTGTTGTAAACCACGACATTAAGCCGATTGCAACGAGTACGATCTCACGCAAAAAACGTACATACAAAGGCGCATGATGATCGCCCATTGCGGGGATGTACGAAGGGTTGAGGAACGACACGGCGAGGATGATACCCACGAGATAGATGATGTTGATCTTACCCGTAACGGTGATGGGTCGCTTCTCGTGTACGTCGGCCATAATATCGACCATCTGCTCCTTGCGGTAGTAGAACGAGTAGTCGATCACAAGGTGCAACACCAGCAGAATAGCACCTACAAAAGCCCACTCGGGCAGCAGGTTCATAAACCATCCAAACTCCGCACCACGCAGATACAGCAGGAACAATGGAGGATCACCCAGCGGAGTGAGCACACCGCCACAGTTGGCCACCAGAGCGATGAAAAAGAGTATGGTATGCACCTTGTATTTGCGTTGCTGGTTCACCTCCAGCAGCAGACGAATCGTAAGCATTGCTGCACCCGTTGTGCCGATGAACGATGCCAAAAGGAAGCCCACAAACATTATGAGTGTATTGTTTATGGGTCGTGCCTGAATATCGCCTCTGATGTGGATTCCGCCCGTCACGACGAAGAGCGCACCGAGCAGCACGATGAAGGGGATGTAGTCGAATAGAATCTGGTGTTCGAGGTTGGCTCCCATGTTGTTTGCCAACAGGTAGATAGCGGCGGGCAGAGCCAGCAGCAGCGAGACGTAGAGTTTGTGGGTATTATTCTCCCACCAGTGCTCCTTGACGATTGGCAGCACGGCTATGCTCAAAAGCATTAGTACAAAGGGAATAAGTGCCCATAATTCAACTTGTTGCATAATTGTTTCTGTTTTTATTTCCGCCGCGAAAATACAAAAAAAATGTGGAATAACAGATACTACGCAATAAGAAATAACGTTTTTTTAATGCTCCATTGCTCGTGCGTGCGCCTACGCTCGGGCGAACTAATTATTAACAATCTATCGTAAATGGTGGCGAGTTGTATAATTTTTACTATTTTTGCAATCGTGAAAATGTGTAAATACGCGAAAAGAAGATATGAGTAAGAAGAAAAATATTGAGTTGACAGATCTGGAGGCCTTGCCTGAATTGCTCGATGGCAGACATCAGGTGGTCCCCATCATCACAAGTGGCGACGATGTGGTGGAGGATGTTGCTATCCCCGAGTCGCTGCCTATCCTTTCGTTGCGCAGTTCAGTGCTCTTTCCCGGTGCTATCACACCCATCACGGTTGGTCGCGAGAAGAGTATCAAGCTGGTGCGCGATGTAAATGCCGTACATGGTTTGCTGGGTGCTGTGCTTCAGCGCGAGACTGAGGTTGAGGTTCCCCAGCCCGATGATATGTATAAAGTTGGTACTGCTGCCCGCATCATAAAGATTCTGGAGATGCCCAATGGCAATCTGACCGTTATCCTGAGCGGACTGGAGAAGATCGAGGTGGGCGAGTATCTGCAGTCGGAGCCCTACCTGAAGGCTACCGTGCGCACCATCCGCGACTCGCAGCCCGACGAGGGCAACATCGAGTTCCAGGCTCTGGTGGACTCGGTGCGTGAGGTTGCGCTCAACATCATCAACATCTCTCCCTCGATCCCCAAGGAGGCTGTCTTTGCTCTGAAGAACATCGACTCGCCCCGTGGCCTGATCAACTTCGTATGTTCGAATATGGACTTCTCGGATGAGGATCGTCAGGCACTGCTGGAGGCTCCCGGCCTGCTGGCTCGTGCCCGCAAGTTGCTGGAGATTCTGGTGCGTGAGCAGCAGATGTCCGAGCTTAAGAACGAGATTCAGGAGAAGGTTAAGCGTGAGATCGACAAGCAGCAGCGCGACTACTACCTGCAGCAGCAGATGCGCACCATTCAGGACGAGCTGGGCGATACGGCCGATGCCGAGATTGACAAGATGCGCGAGGCCGCACAGAAGAAGAACTGGTCGAAGGAGGTGGGCGAACTCTTTGAGAAGGAGCTCTCGAAGGTGGAGCGTCTGAATCCCGCCGTTGCGGAGTACTCGGTGCAGATGACCTACCTGCAGCTTATGCTGGAGCTTCCGTGGAACGATGTAACTACGGACAACCTCGATCTGGAGTGTGCCCGCAAGCAGCTGGACGATGACCACTTCGGACTGGAGGAGGTCAAGGATCGTATTCTGGAGCATCTGGCCGTCATTAAGCTTAAGGGCGATTTGAAGTCACCCATTCTCTGCCTGTATGGCCCTCCGGGAGTAGGTAAGACCTCACTTGGTCGCTCGGTGGCTACGGCTCTGGGACGTAAGTTCGGACGTATATCACTGGGCGGTCTGCGCGATGAGAGTGAGATTCGCGGTCACCGCCGCACATACATAGGCGCTATGCCGGGTCGAATCATACAGACCATCAAGCGTTGTGGCTCGTCAAATCCCGTCATCATCCTCGATGAGGTGGATAAGATCACGGTGAGCAACCACGGCGATCCCTCGTCGGCTCTGTTGGAGGTGCTGGATCCCGAGCAGAACACCACATTCCACGATAACTACCTCGACACGGAGTATGACCTCTCGAAGGTGCTCTTCATCGCCACGGCCAACGATATTGGTGCCATCAACCCTGCACTGCGTGACCGTATGGAGATGATCAACATCCCTGGCTACATCCTTGAGGATAAGGTTCAGATTGCCGAGCGTCACCTTGTGCCCAAGCAGTGCGAGGCTCACGGCGTAAAGGAGGAGGAGATGGTGTTGACCACAGCCATTGTGGAGAAGATTATTGCCGACTATACCCGTGAGTCGGGTGTACGTTCACTGGATAAGAACATAGCCAAGATAGCCCGTGCCCGTGCCAAGCAGATAGCCTTCGAGGAGGCCTATGCCGCCGAGCTTACGACTGCCGATGTGGAGAAGATTTTAGGAAAACCCAAGTTCCGCAACGACGAGTATGAGATTGCCGGTATGGTAGGCGTTGTGACAGGTCTGGCGTGGACAGCCGTAGGTGGCGATATACTCTACATTGAGTCAGTGCTCACACCTGGCAAGGGTGCTTTGAACCTGACGGGTAATCTGGGCGACGTGATGAAGGAGTCGGCCACCATAGGTTACGAGTGGGTGCAGGCTCACTGCGACGAGCTGGGTATTGCGGCTGAGGTGTTCGAGAAGAAGAACCTCAATATCCACGTTCCCGAGGGTGCTATTCCGAAGGATGGCCCGTCGGCAGGTATCACGATGGTTACCTCGATGGTCTCTACTTTTACAGGCCGCCAGGTCAAGGAGCGCATCGCTATGACGGGTGAGATGACCCTGCGCGGACGAGTTATGCCCGTAGGCGGTATCAAGGAGAAGATTCTGGCAGCCAAGCGAGCAGGTATCACAGAGCTTATTCTCTGCGAGGATAACCGCAAGGATGTTGAGGAGATCAAGGCCGAGTACGTAGCAGGTCTTACGTTCCACTACGTTAAGCGCATTGAGGAGGTACTCTCGCTGGCATTGAAATAGTATAGATATGAGCAAACTGAAATTTATAGCAATCATCCCCGCACGCTATGCCTCTACGCGTTTTCCCGCCAAGCCACTGGCTATGCTGGGTGGCAAGCAGGTTATCGAGCGCGTGTATGAGCAGGTATCGGGCGTTGTGGAGCGTGTCATCGTAGCTACCGACGACGAGCGCATCAAGGCAGCTGTTGAGGCCTTTGGTGGCGAGTGTGTAATGACCTCTACGGAGCACCGTAGCGGTACGGATCGCTGCTGGGAGGCATACTGCAAACAGGGCGAGGAGTACGACGTGGTAATCAACGTGCAGGGCGATGAGCCCTTTATCGCTCACTCGCAACTGCGTGCCATCATGGCCTGCTTTGAGGATGAGGCTACCGATATAGCTACGCTGGTAAAACCCTTTGCCGAGGCGGATGGCATCGAAGCGCTGGAGAATCCCAATTCGCCCAAGGTGGTGCTCGACTCGCAGTCAAGGGCTATCTACTTCTCTCGCTCGGTTATTCCCTACCTGCGTGGGGTGGAGCGTAATGAGTGGCTCGCAAGGCATACGTTTTATAAACATATAGGTATGTATGCCTTCCGTCGTGATGTGCTGCGTGAGGTCACGTCATTGCCCCAGTCTACGCTCGAGAAGGCCGAGTCGCTGGAGCAGCTGCGCTGGCTGGAGAATGGCTATAAGATTGGTGTGGGTATATCGGATGTGGAGACCATCGGCATCGATACTCCCGAGGATCTTGAGCGTGCCGAGGAGTTTTTGAGAATGCAAAATTCATAATGCAACCGACGCTGCGGAGCGAGAGCAGAGAGTGCAAGCACTCTATGCCGAGCCGCGAGGAGGAAAAGCCACCCTTGTGGTGGGTTAAAATTCAAAATTAAGAATTGAAAATGACAAAATTTGTTGCAGGACCGTGTGTTATTGAGTCGGCCGAGTTGCTGGATTGCGTGGCCGAGCGTCTGGTTCAGATAAATAATAAGTTGGGCGTTGATATCATCTTCAAGGCCTCGTTCGATAAGGCTAACCGCACATCGCTTACGTCATACCGTTGCGTGGGCCTTGACAAGGGTTTGCAGATGCTCTCGGATGTTAAACAGAAGTGGGGTCTTAAGCTCTGCACCGACATCCACGAGGCGTGGCAGGCAGCACCTGCTGGCGAGGTGATTGATGTGATTCAGATTCCCGCCTTCCTGTGCCGTCAGACCGATCTGCTGGTGGCCGCAGCCAAGACCGAGCGCATCGTAAATATCAAGAAGGCGCAGTTCCTCTCGGGTGAGGATATGTGCTACCCCTACGAGAAGGCTGTGCGTTCGGGTGCCAAAGAGGTGTGGCTCACCGAGCGAGGCAATATGTATGGCTATAATAACCTTGTGGTAGATTTCCGCAATATTGCCGACATGCTGAAGATTTCGCCTACTGTAGTTATGGACTGCACACATAGCGTGCAGCGCCCCGGTGCTGCGGGTGGCAAGACGGGTGGTAACCGTGAGTTTGTACCCGCCATGGCCGAGGCTGCCAAGGCTTTTGGTGCCAACGGCTTCTTCTTTGAAGTGCATCCTGAACACGATGCGGCGCTGAGCGATGGTCCCAATATGCTCTGCCTCGATGAGCTGGAGAGCGTAGTTGCTAAACTTCTGTAAACTATTGAAAAATGAGTACATTGACTTCACAAGAGATATTGGAATTGGCTTCACGCACACTGCGCCTTGAGGCCGAGGCATTGCAGCAGATGGCTGCGTCGCTGGGTGATGAGTTTATTGGTGCGGTAGATCGCATGCTGGCGTGTCAGGGTAAGGTCATTATTACAGGCATGGGTAAGTCGGGTTTGGTTGGTCGCAAGATTGCCGCCACGCTGGCAAGTACCGGTACGCCGAGCTTCTTTCTCCATCCGGGCGAGGCTTTTCACGGCGATCTGGGTATGATCTCACGCGGCGATGTGGTGCTCGCTCTGTCGCACTCGGGCGAAACGGACGAGGTGCTGAAGATTGTTCCCTTCATCCACACCAATGGCAATGTGCTGATCTCAATTACTGGCAACGCTGCCTCTACACTTGCCAAGAACTCCGACATCCACCTCAATACCGGCGTTAAGGAGGAGGCCTGCATCCTGCAGCTCGCTCCAACAACCTCTACTACGGCACAGCTCGCTATGGGCGATGCGCTGGCTGTGGCACTGATGAAGGCGCGTGCCTTCACGTCGATGGACTTTGCACGTCTGCATCCGGGTGGTAGTCTGGGACGTCGCCTGCTGATGACCGTGGGCAATGTGATGCGCAAGAACGACCTGCCCACAGTGGGTATGGATTGCACGGCTACGGAGATGATTCACCGCATGACACGTGGCGGTCTGGGTCTTATTGTGATTTGCCAGGGCGAGAGAATCGAGGGTATCGTGACCGATGGCGACCTGCGCCGAGCTATGGAGAGCCTTAAGGCGGAGTTTTTCTCTATCCGTGCCATCGATATTGCTACACGCTCACCCAAGTCAATTAACGTGAATGCCAAGCTAATCGACGCCGAGAAGATGATGACCCAGTATAAGGTCAACTCGCTGCTC
>JAFOXS010000354.1 GCA_017391665.1 Alistipes sp.
CGCTTGCAGAAGGTACGCAAGAGCTTGGGTATCCAGCTTTCGGGTGGTGAGCGTCGCCGTACGGAGATTGCCCGTGCCGTAGCCATCAACCCTGCATTCATCCTTCTGGATGAGCCCTTTGCGGGCGTTGACCCCATTGCCGTAGAGGATATTCAGAGTATCGTCGCAACACTGAAGGACAAGAACATCGGCGTAATCATCACCGACCACAATGTGGATGAGACTCTCGAAATTACCGACCGAACTTATCTTCTCTACGAGGGTAAGATCCTGAAGACCGGTACGGCTGAGGATCTGGCCAACGATGAGATGGTGCGCAAGGTATATCTTGGCAAAAACTTTGAGTTGCGCCGCCGCAAAAGCGCCACTATGGAGCGCATCGAGGCCGAGCGTGCTGCAGCACAAATTGATGAATTAAACCAACTATAACCCTATATGGATAAATCTGTCTCCGCAGGAAGTATCAGAGGCACAATTGCTCCTCCCAGTTCAAAGAGTTACGCTCAGCGAGCCATAGCCCTTGCACTATTGGCCGAGGGACGCAGTATATTGCGTAACATCGAATTTTGTAAAGACACTCGCTCGGCCCTCAAATGCATTGAGGCATTGGGCGCCAAGGTGGAGTATATCGACGATAGCACCATCGCAATCGAGGGCGGCCTGAAGCCGCAGTCAAGCACATTGAACGTCGGTGAGTCGGGTCTGGCAACACGTCTTTTCACACCTATTGCATCACTCAACCCAACACCCATTACCATCGAGGGTGAGGGCACTCTGCTCTATCGTCCCATGACGATGATGATTGAGCCGTTGCGTCAGCTGGGTGTGCAGGTGCGTGATGGAGGAGGATTCCTACCTATCGAGGTACAGGGTCCCATGCATGGCGGAGATATAACGGTCGATGGCAGCGTATCATCGCAATTCATTACGGGATTGCTGCTCGCATTGCCTCTTGCTCAGGAGGATACGACACTTAACGTCACATCACCCGTTTCGATACCATATATCGACATGACAATCGAAACGGCTCGTCTTTTCGGTGTGGAGATCATGCACAATGAGGGCGACTACACTCAATTCTTCATCGAGGGCAGACAGCAATATACCCCTGCCGACATCTCCATCGAAGGCGACTGGAGCGGAGCAGCAACACTGCTTGTAGCTGGTGCCATTGCAGGTGAGGTTACGGTAAAAAATATATCTACACTCTCAAAGCAGGCCGACACGGCGATATGCCATGCTCTGGAGCGTGCCGGCGCAGGCCTTATCATAGAGCAGGATAGCATTACGGTAAGCAAACGCAAGTTGCGCGGCTTTGAATTTGACGCCACGAATGCACCCGACCTCTTCCCTGCACTTGCAGCATTGGCGGCAGCAGCCGAGGGCGAGAGTGTAATCATCGGCACCGATCGTCTGCGTCACAAGGAGAGCGATAGAGCCGAAACCATCTGCCACGAATATGAGAAGTTGGGTATCGAGGTGGATATCAGCGAAAAGAATATTATGCGAATCCGAGGAGGTGAGATCCTTCCTGCCACTACATTCAGCCACAACGACCACCGCATCGCCATGTCTATTGCCATTTCGGCACTGCGCTGCCAGGGTGAGGTTGTAATCGAAAATGCAGAGTGCGTAGAGAAGAGCTATCCTACATTCTTCGAGGATCTGGAATCTATAATTATGCGATAATGAACTCTTGGGGAGATAAATTCAGAGTAACCATCTGGGGCGAGTCACATGGACAGCAGGTGGGTGTAAGCATCGATGGAGTACCCGCAGGCATAACACTGCAGGAGGATGACTTTTTGTACGATCTCGGCCGCCGCAAATCAGGAGGTGCAGGTACCACTACACGCACCGAAAGCGATCAGCCGCATATTGTTTCGGGAGTATACGAGGGCCACACCACAGGTGCTCCGCTCACCATTGTTTTCCTCAACGAGAACACCCGCTCGGCAGATTATCGCAATCTGACGGTTCATCCCCGCCCTTCACACGCCGACTGGGTAGCACAGAAGAAGTGGAACGGACACAACGATCCGCGCGGTGGCGGACACTTCTCGGGTCGCCTTACTTTGGGTCTGGTTGCAGCAGCAGTTGTAGCAAAAAAGATTCTTGGCGACAACGTACAATTCTCTACCAATATCATTGAGATAGGAGGCGAGCAGGATAGCACAAAATTTGACCAGATAATCGAGCAGGCACGCATGTCGCAGGACTCTGTAGGTGGCGTAGTGGAGTGCCGCACAAATGGAATTGAGGCTGGCTTGGGTGAGCCATTTTTTGACTCGGCAGAGAGTCTTATTGCGCATCTGCTATTCTCTGTCCCAGCAGTAAAGGGCGTGGAGTTTGGCGACGGCTTCACTTCAGCACGCATGCTCGGTTCGCAGAATAATGACCCCATCACGGATGCCGACGGACACACCGCAACAAATCACGCTGGCGGCATTGTAGGAGGCATCACCAATGGCAACGAAATCGTCGTACGTGCTGCAATCAAGCCTACGGCTTCGATCTCTCGCGAGCAGCAGACCTTCAATTTCGAAAGTGGTAAGGTGGAGCCCCTTATTATCAAGGGTCGCCATGATGTTTGCATTGCATTGCGCGCCGCCGTTGTTGTGGAGGCTGCGGTTGCTATCGCATTGGCAGACTTAAAAATACGCGCATAGATGATAGGCAGACGAGCAGACGTAATCGACTATCTGTGTAGTCGTATGCAAGGACTGTACTCGTCGGACGAGTGCCGACACATAGCCCGTATGGCAGCTGCTGCGTGGAGCAATACGGATGAGAGCCGTTTTCTGATAGAACCCAACGAGATAATCGAAATCAGCGATCTGGAGAGCCGCGCCGATGAATTGGCGGCAGGTTGTCCTATACAATATATACTCGGGCAAGCTGAGTTTTGCGGCGAGATATTCGCCGTACGTTCTGGTGTGCTGATCCCCCGTCCAGAGACCGAGGAGTTGGTAATGTGGGCCATAGAGAAGTCGCATTCGCTGCACTCTCCCCGCATTTTGGATGTATGTACGGGGAGTGGCTGCATAGCCATAGCGCTAAAGAAACGAATCCCCACGGCAACACTTACGGCAATAGAGCTCTCGCAAGATGCCCTCGCAATAGCCAAGGAGAATGCCGAGCAACTACACGCCGAAGTAGAATTCATAAAGGATGATGCGCTGCATGGCATGCATAGTATTGATGGTCGGGAGTTTGATATCATAATCTCCAATCCGCCATACATTCCCCAATCAGAGATTTCGGCCATGCGCATCAATGTCACACAATATGAGCCGCATATGGCTTTGTTTGTCGATGACAATGACCCATTGATCTTTTATCGCGAAATTGCCCGCACAGCATTAAGACTCCTCACAAGCAACGGATGGCTGCTGTTTGAGATTCATGAGACATTGGCCGACAAGACCATGCTGATGCTCGCCGATGAGGGCTACACAGACATAGAGCTACGAGAAGACTTCCGTCAAAAACCCCGCATGATATGTTGCAGACCAAAGAGAGAGTAAAACGCACAAAGAATGCCGAGCAGGCACTCTCATCGCTTATGCGGTTATGTGCCCGAGCTGAGCGTTCATCGGGTGATGCACGACGCCTGATGGCGACATGGGGTGTACCCGAGCAGGATCGCGATAAGATCTTGCAACGCCTTAAGGCTGAGCGGTTCATTGACGATGAACGATATGCATCGGCTTTCGTCAGAGAGAAGGTCGCGCTCGGTGGCTGGGGTGAGTATAAGATTCGTGCCGCCTTGCGTCGCAAGGGTATTGCAGAGGATATTATTGCTCGTGCCCTGCAACAGATATCTCCTAGGCAGAGTGCCGAGCAGTTGGCAATGCGCCTTGCCCGCAAATTGAAAACCGTAAAATACAAATCGAAATACGATCTGAAAAACAAACTGATCCGTTATGGGCTCTCGCTCGGATACACCATGGAGGCTGTCATCCCGCAAGTCGAGGAGTTAATCCATGACATAAAAACCGAAGAAGAATGCGACGACTTTTTATTTTAGCCCTTATATCTACACTACACCTCACATCGTGGGCACAGACTTTGAACCCTGACTATTACGATTTTCCGTTACGCGACGTAGCAGGCTACTACTCTGCCAACTTCGGCGAGATGCGCCCCAACCATTTCCACTCGGGCACCGACTTCAAAACCAACGGTGTGGAGGGTAAACCCGTAATTGCTGTAGCAGATGGCTATGTAAGCCGCATCCTGCAGTCGCCTACGGGCTATGGGCTGGCCCTATACATCGAGCATCCCAACGGAACGACATCGGTCTATGGCCACCTGTCGAGTTTTCGCAAGGATATAGCCGACTATGTCTTTGCGGAGCGCCACCGTCTCAAGCAGAGCCGCGTGGATCTTTACTGCAAGGCTGGACAGTTTACCGTAAAGCGTGGCGAGGAGATTGCCCGCTCGGGTAATACTGGCTCATCGCAGGGTCCGCATCTGCACTTCGAGATTCGCGATGCACGTACAGGCAAGACCTTCAATATCATAAAGCAGGGCATCGTACGCCCCAAGGATGACATTTCACCCTACATCATGAAGGTGCATTACATTGAGGTAGATACCATTCAGGGAGTGCCCGTGCACAGCCGTCCGAAGAGTTATGCAGTACACAAGGCTGACAATACGACCTATCGTCTGGCACAGCAGAGCCCCATCAAGGTTGGTCGCAATGGCTATTTTGTGGTCGAGACTTCGGATCGCAAGAACGATGTTGCCAACACCTATGGTGTATATAATCTGGTGGAGAAGATCGATGGCAAAACGATCTTCGAGTATCGCAACGATGGTTTTACGTTCGATCTGTCGCGTTACTGCAATGCCGTGTCGTACTACCCTATTCAGCGCTCATCGCGCAACGAGGCCATGCGTACGGCAATGCTGCAGGGAGGTACAAAATATTTCTACCCGACGCTTGTAAACCGTGGCGTAGTAAGCACTTCGGCCGAACAAAAGCGAGATGTGGAGTTTCTCATCACCGACGATTGCGGCAACACCTCCACACTGAATTTTCAGATTGTGGGTAAGTCGGACGCAGAGTGCTTCCAGGGAGAGATTGAGCAGGGTGCTCATATTGTTGCCTACAACCACGATTTTGCCGAGAAGGTGGACGACGTGGTAAGTGTGATAATTCCCAAGGGCGCTCTATACGAGAGCATAGCCATGAAGATGGAG
>JAFOXS010000315.1 GCA_017391665.1 Alistipes sp.
GCCGTCAACCTCGTCACCCGTCTCCACGGTCGTACCCTCGTGCAGCACGAAGAGTTCGGTAGAGGAGCGGTCGGGAGAGCTCTTGATCGAAACCGACGAGCTCATGATTACAGCCTCCGATTTACTTACCATAACACCGCGTGCACTAATGGCAAAGGCTGTCGTAACGAAAAATATCAATCCGCACGCAATCATCAAATAGAATCCCGTCTTGCGAGCCGAGAGACGCTGCGAGAGTAGATATACAAGCGCTGCAACGAGCGTAGCGACAAGCACGATCAGCGACAAAACGGTCCAGGCGTTGCCACCCATCACGTCGCGCAGCGAGCGCATCCATGTAAAGAGGAAGAACTCGGGAATCTCGTCAATAATATCCTTGGTCGACTGCTCAGCATACTCCAGATTGTGACGTATATCCTCATCGGCGGGCGCAAGGCGCAGAGCTCGATGATAGAAGAGAATGGCGTGAGCCGTATCGCCCTGCTTGAAGTAGGCATTGGCCATATTGTAGTAGAGCGGAGCCGAACACAACCCCTCGGCAGTGATAGCCTCATAGGATGAGAGAGCCGCTGTATAGTCGCCACTATTATAGGCTGCATTAGCCTTCTCCCACAAAGCCATGGCATCGGGGGCGGTAGCCTCGCCCGACTTAGGCTCGCTCTGAGCATAGGCCGCAGTGCAGAAAAGTATGATAGTCAATAACGCGAATAATCTCTTCATGGCTTAACGTTTAATGATTGACTCAATACGTGAAATAATATTTACACCCTCGGCATATACGTCGCTCATCTGCACCGACTCGGCAGGCGAATACTGCGCCTCGTCGCAACGCGATATGATGTCGGTGAAGTGCTGTGCATCCTCCTGGTGACAACCCTTGCGCTGCAACTGCTCGCGGATATTCTCCTTCGTGAGAGAGGATACGGGTATGTTGAGCTTATCGCTCATATAACCCCACAGCGCACGCAACATCTCCTCGAAGAAGGCGTGGCGGTTCTGCTCGCGCATGAACTTCTCGGCCTTATGGAATCGCTGAATGGCCACCTTATTTGCACGACGGTTACGCACGAGCACCGTATTGCGGCTATCGCGAATCTTGCGACGAAGGATAAAGTATGCCACGGCGGCTGCAACAAGGATAAGCAGCAGCACGACAAAGTATGCTCCGCTCAGCATAAACGGTGCGGCAGAGGCCTGCAGTGCAGGATTACCCAGTTTGATGAAGCGGATGTCGCTACCCAGCTGACGCACACCCTCCTTCGATGTGCCCGTAATGAGCTGTGCGGGTGTAGCAGCACCAGCCGATCCGTCAGGCGAGATATTGAGCGTGAGGGGTGCCGACGAGAGGGTTATATAACTCTGCTTCTCGGGGCTGAAGAAAGTGAACTCGATAGGCGGTACATCATACTCGCCCTCGGCACGGGCGATGAAGGGGTACTCGAACTGACGATAGCCCGTAGTGCCAGCCGTAGTGCTGTTGATATTCTCGGTCGAACGTACATCGTAGAGTTCAAACGACGAGGGGAGATTTAGCTTCGGCGCCTCGAGGAAGGTGATGTTTCCCGTACCCGAGATGCGAACGGTATATGATGCAGCCGAATTGGCCTTGAGCTCCGTAGCCGGGAGTTGCGTATCCATGCTGAACGAACCCACAGCACCCGTAAACGATGCTGGCGCACCTGCGGGCAACTCCTTGACTGTTACACGCACGGCGCCCGTTGTGAGCTTGCGAGGTACGTTATAGACCTCCGAGCCACCACCAAAGAAGGGATCGAAGGCACGCGACGAGCGCATAATGACCTGCGCTATGGCGGTGATGTCGGCGGGCTCGATAGTGAGCACACCAGCCTGCTGGGGATACAAAAGATACTCCTTGATGACCTGCGAGTCGTAGACCTTGCCATCGACCGTCTGACGCGTGGGACGGTAGTTGTCGGTTGGCAGCTCCTGCGACCAGAAACCATTGAATGACGGCAACTTGGCATTTTCGAATCCTGCAATGCTGGCACGCGTATAGAGCGTGAGCGAAGCACGGATCGGCTCGCCCTGATAGACCTCCGTGCGAGAGAGGTTAAGACGCAACAGGATGTCGTCCTGCGCTATCTGGTTCTGCACGGCTGTACCCTGCTCGGCGGCAGCCTGCTGCTGGCGCTGTGCCGACTGCTCGACAACTTCGATGGGGGTAGCCTTGGTCGTAAACTTTTTGCCATCGACCTCAACTTCTGCGGCTCCAATGGTAATGTTACCCGCCGATTGTGCCATCACAACGTAGGTGATGGTGTAGGTGGTCTTGCTGCTGCTCACGCCATTGATCGACTGGAACGAGCGTCCCGTAGCCGTCGTGGGGCCAGCCAGCACCTCCAGCCCCTCGAAGGATGGGGTGTGGAAACTGTCGCCATCGGGCTTGCCGTTGGTGAGCACAAACTCTACACGGAACATCTCACCAGCGGTGACGATGAGCGGAGTGTTGATCTCGAAAGTAACATTACCATCGGCACGTGACGTGAAAAACGTAAACGTGGCGACAAGTAGAAGAATAGTATGTCTTAAGAGTGATTTCATCTGCTGTGGTCTTAGTCCTCAACAAAACGTAACATTGCCGCGATTTATTTCACGGCAAAGGTAAAAACAAGGGGTTGTTCCTGCAAAAAATTGCACCAACCCCTTGATATTTATGCTTGAACGTGGTCTGCAAGTGGGTTTTCAAGGCTTGCGAAACCGTAGAACCGCAGCATACTATGACGTATGTGAGGATTCTAAGGTTGAGCGTAACGCAGAAAACACCTTGCAGGGCGCGTTCGATTAATGAGCGTACTCGGCGAAGAAGTCGTTACCCTTATCATCCACGATGATGAATGCGGGGAAGTTCTCCACATAGATCTTACGCACTGCCTCCATGCCGAGCTCGGGGAAGTCAACAACCTCAACGCTCTTGATAGAGTTCTTTGCCAATACGGCTGCGGGGCCACCAATTGAGCCGAGGTAGAAACCGCCGTTAGCCTTACAAGCGTCGGTCACAGCCTGCGAGCGGTTACCCTTCGCTACCATAACCATTGAGCCGCCAGCCTTCTGGAACAGATCAACGTAGGGATCCATACGACCTGCTGTAGTGGGACCGAACGAACCTGAAGCCATACCCTCGGGAGTCTTAGCAGGACCCGCGTAATATACGGGGTGCTTCTTGAAGTACTCGGGCATAGGCTGACCCTCGTCGAGCATCTGCTTGATGCGTGCGTGAGCGATGTCACGAGCCACGATCAGAGTACCCTTCAGGTCAAGACGGGTCTTGATAGGATACTGAGTAAGGATCTCACGAACCTTATCCATACCCTCATCCAGGTCGATATCTACTGCGGGGCTCATTGCGGGAGCCTGTGCGGGCAGGAAGCGTGCGGGATTCTTCTCCAGTTTCTCAACGAAGATACCCTCGGGAGTGATCTTCGCCTTGATGTTACGGTCAGCCGAGCAGCTTACGCCGATAGCCACGGGGCAGCTTGCTGCGTGACGAGGAGCGCGAATAACGCGAACGTCGTGAACGTAGTACTTACCACCGAACTGGGCACCCATACCCATCTCCTGGCACATCTTGGTGATCTTCTCCTCCCACTCGATGTCGCGGAAGCAGCGGCCACCCTCGTTACCCGATGTGGGCAGGTGATCAAGATAACCAGCCGAAGCCTTCTTTACGGTTGACAAGCACATCTCAGCCGATGTACCACCGATACATACTGCGAGGTGGTAGGGAGGACAAGCCGAAGTACCCAGATCCTTCAAGTGATCAGCAAAGAACGCCATGAGTGACTTCTCGTTCAAAAGCGCCTTGGTCTGCTGATAGAGGAATGTCTTATTAGCTGAGCCACCACCCTTGGTGATGAACAGGAACTCATACTCCATAGAGCCGGGGTGACCAGCGTAGATGTCGATCTGTGCGGGAAGGTTGGTGCCAGAGTTCTTCTCCTCGGTCATCGTGAAGGGAACAACCTGTGAGTAGCGGAGGTTGCGCTCCTTGTATGTCTCGTAAACACCCTTAGCGATGCACTCGGCATCGTCAGCGCCTGTATATACATCCTCACCCTTGTGACCGATGCAGATAGCGGTACCTGTATCCTGGCAAGTGGGGAGCTCACCCTCGGCAGCCACAACCTGGTTGCAGAGCATGGTGTATGCTACGAACTTATCGTTGTCCGATGACTCGGGATCCTCCAGAATGTTAGCCAACTTCTGCAAGTGTGAGGGGCGGAGGTAGAACGAAACGTCGCTGTAAGCGCGCTTTGAGAGCAACTCCAGACCCTTGGGGTCAACCTTCAAAATCTTACGTCCGTCGCACTCTACGACCTTCACGTAATCCTTGGTCACGAGTTCATACTCGGTAGTATCCTTCTCAATGGGATAGGGTTCCTGATAGATAAAATCAGCCATAATTTTCTTTTATTTTATTTGTTTACAAAATATTTCTTCTGTCCAGCGGCCCGACAAAGGCCTATCAGCCATACGGCCAAATGTAATAAAAATCTCCGCAAATTTATAAAAATAAAGTGTAATTAACAATATTACCGTTTTTTTTACTCCGAAAGGGGTAAAATAGCCCGCTTTTACGTATATTTGCAGGACAAAACAGAGAGCAAAAATTCAAAACAATAAAACCCGTTTACGATGAAAAAGATTATCGCATCGCCCCTCGCGCCCAAGGCCGTGGGTCCCTATTCGCAGGCCGTTGAGAGCAACGGTACATTATATGTTTCAGGCCAGCTGCCTATCGACGCTTCAACGGGCAAGATGGCAGAGGGTATCGAGGAGCAGACTCGTCAGTCGCTCACCAACCTGCGCTACATCATCGAGGAGGCCGGATACACTCTGGCTGACGTAGTGAAAGTAACTGTATTACTGGACAATATCGCTGATTTTGCTGCCATGAACGGCGTCTATGCAACCTTCTTTACCGAGCAGATGCCCGCTCGCGTATGCTACGAGGTTGCCAAGCTGCCCATGGGTGCAATGGTCGAGATCGATGCTACCGTTACACGATAAGCAAAGCGAAAGAAAAATATTCTTTTCAGAAAAATATGCGTCGGAGCGTGCTCTGGCGCATGTTTTTATTTTTTGTTGAAAAGTTGTGAAAATATTGTCCTCAAATAATTGGTTACGGCGAGAAAAATTAAGACCTTTGTAATGGTGATTCTCGCCCCTTTATAAATTTGCACACACAATCGCAATATATAAACAAAAAAAATAAAAGCACTTATGTCAAAAGACCCTAAAAACCTCACCGAAGTGAGTTACAATGACGCGGTCGCTGCGTCGAAAGAGTACTTCGCCGGTGACGACCTGGCCGCTACCGTATGGGTGAGCAAATATGCGCTGAAGGATTCGTTCGGCCATATCTACGAGCGTACACCCGAGGATATGCACCATCGTATCGCTGCCGAGCTGGAGCGCATCGAGAACAAGTATCCCAACCCGATGAAGCAGGACGAGATCTTCTCGCTGCTCGACCACTTCCGTTACATCATCCCCCAAGGTGGTCCCATGACGGGTATCGGCAACAACCTGCAGGTGGCATCGTTGTCAAACTGTTTCGTTATCGGCAACCGCAACCACGCTGACTCTTACGGCGGTATCTTCCGCATGGACGAGGAGCAGGTACAGCTCATGAAGCGTCGCGGCGGCGTAGGCCACGACCTCTCGGAGTTGCGTCCCACGGGCTCTCCCGTATTGAACTCAGCACTCACCTCGACAGGTATCGTTCCCTTCATGGAGCGCTACTCTAACTCTACTCGCGAGGTGGCACAGGATGGCCGTCGCGGAGCGCTGATGCTCTCGCTCTCGGTTAAGCACCCCGACGCTGAGCGTTTCATCGACGCAAAGACACAGTCAGGCAAGGTGACCGGTGCAAACGTATCGATCAAGCTCGATGACGAGTTCATGCGTGCAGCACAGGCAGGCAAGCCCTACAAGCAGCAGTTCCCCATCACGGCCGAGAAGCCCAAGATGGAGGTAGAGATCGACGCCAAGAAGTTGTGGGACAAGATCATCCACAATGCATGGCAGTCAGCCGAGCCCGGTGTATTGTTCTGGGATACAATCATCCGCGAGAGTGTGCCCGACTGCTACGCAGACCTCGGTTTCACAACAGTATCTACCAACCCCTGTGGCGAGATTCCTCTCTGCCCCTACGACAGCTGCCGTCTGCTGGCTCTGAACCTTCTGAGCTACGTGGAGAACCCCTTCACCAAGGATGCAAAGTTCAACTTCGATCTCTTCCGCGAGCACGTAAGCAAAGCTATGCGCATGATGGACGACATCATCGACCTGGAGCTGGAGAAGGTTGATCTTATCATCAACAAGGTGGCAAGCGATCCCGAGGAGGCTGACATCCGCCACGTCGAGCACGAGTTGTGGCTCAAGATCAAGGACATGGCTTTGCGTGGCCGTCGTACAGGTTTGGGTATCACGGCAGAGGGCGATATGCTGGCAGCGCTGGGTCTGCGCTACGGCTCTGACGAGGCTATCGACTTCGCAGTGGAGGTACACCGCACATTGGCACTCGCAGCATACCGTGCATCAGTCAAGATGGCTGAGGAGCGTGGTGCGTTCCCCATCTACGATGCAGCCCGCGAGGCATCGAACCCCATGATCGAGCGTATCAAGGAGGCTGATCCCGAGCTCTACGCCGAGATGGTAAAGCATGGCCGTCGTAACATCGCAATGTTGACAATTGCTCCTACGGGTACCACATCGCTCATGTCGCAGACTACATCTGGTATTGAGCCCGTATTCCGCCCCGTATACAAGCGTCGTCGCAAGATCAACCCCTCGGACAAGGGTAAGGTTGCCGACTTCGTGGATCAGATGGGCGAGAAGTTCGAGGAGTACTATGTATATCACCACCAGTTTGTTAAGTGGCTGGAGAAGAATGGCTACGACACATCGAAGTTGCAGTCTATCCCCGAGGATGAGCTCGCATCATGGCTCGAGGCATCACCCTACCACGGCGCAACAGCCAACGACATCGACTGGGTTGCCAAGGTACGCATGCAGGGTGCTATCCAGAAGTGGGTGGACCACTCAATTTCGGTTACTGTAAACCTCCCGAACGACGTTACCGAGGAGTTGGTTGCCGAGGTATATCGCACCGCATGGGAGTGTGGCTGTAAGGGTGTTACCGTATATCGTGACGGTTGCCGCGACGGTGTGCTTATCGACGCCAAGAAGAAGGGCGAGGCACCCAAGCAGTGCAAGGAGCCCTCACAGGCGAAGCGTCCCAAGTCTATCCCAGCAGATATCGTACGTTTCAAGAACGGTAGCGAGGACTGGATCGCATTCGTAGGTATTCAGAACGACCGCCCCTATGAGATCTTCACCGGTAAGATCGAGGAGGATGCAATGTATATCCCCCGCAAGATCACCAAGGGCTGGATCATCAAGGTTCGCGAGGAGGATGGCTCGAAGCGTTACGACTTCCAGTATCAGGACCGCTACGGATACACCAACACTATCGGTGGTATCTCACGTTTGTTCGACGAGGAGTTCTGGAACTATGCTAAGCTGATCTCTGGCGTATTGCGTCACGGCATGCCTATTGACAAGGTAGTACACCTGATCGATGGCCTGCACCTCAACAGCGAGAGTATCAACACATGGAAAAACGGAGTGCAGCGCGCCCTGAAGCAGTACATTGCCGATGGTACAAAGTCGAAGGGCAAGTGCCCGCAGTGTGGTCAGGAGGAGATGGCTTACCAGAACGGTTGCCTCACCTGCATGTCATGTGGATACTCAAAATGTGGATAGGATAATACTAAAAAGCATTTTATAAAGGCTTAAAGTGTAAAAAAAAGTAGAAAATCTTGTTTTTTTATATTTTTATTTACATCTTTGCATCGTATATGCGGTGCTAAACCTTCAGAAAATCGCGTTTTCAACTGGATTTGAGCGCGAAATAGGGGATTTGGTGGCGCTCATACATATTTAATTAATAACATGTGTAAACGGAATTATTATTATTCACAGCACAATAAACAAAATTAATTATGAAAAAGTTTTTACTTTCTATCGCTATTGTAGCGATCTCTGCCGGTAGCGTATTCGCTCAGGAGAATTCTGCAGAGAAACTTCGCTGGAAGGGCATCATGAACAACGGTTTCTGGTCAAACTGGGAGCTCAGCGTTGCTGGTGGTGTTAACGCAACTGCTTGGGATGGTGTTGCAACAAATCAGTCAACTGGTGACCTCGGTTGGCAGGTTGAGGGTGGCCTCACAAAGTGGTTCAACCCTATCGTAGGTGCTCGCGTACAGCTTATCGGTGGTCGTTTGAACGCTTCTGACGACTTCATCAAGAGCAACTGGATCATGCCCCACGCTGACGCTGTTTTGAACCTTTCTAACTGGTTCGGTGGCTACCGTGAGGATCGCGTATACTATGCAAAGGTATTCGCTGGTGCAGGTGTACACTGGGTAAACGTTAAGAATGATGCAGGTTCTGGTTTCGCTGCAACCGCTGGTTTGATCAACACATTCCGCGTATGCAAGCAGTTGGATATCAACCTCGAGTTGAAGGGCATCCTTTCAGCAGGTCACGATATGCCTCGCGCTATCGCTCCTATGGCTGCAAAGTATGGTCAGATCTACTCTGCTACTTTGGGTGTTGCTTACCGCTTCAACAAGCGTGACTGGAGCAAGGCTTACTCACAGGAGGAGGTTGACGGCTACTTGGCTTCAATCGCTGCTTTGGAGGCTGGCTTGGCTGAGGCTCACCGCAACGAGGGTAAGTTGAACGAGCGTTTGGCTGCTCAGAAGGCTGCTACAGATCAGGCTTTGAAGGACAACGAGGCTTTGCGTGCTGAGTTGGCTAAGAAGAAGAACTCTGTAGTTTCTTCAACAGCTGTATTCTTCAACTTCGACAGCGCTCGCTTGACTGACCGTGCTAAGGCTTCTATGCAGGTACTTCAGGAGACTATCGCAAATGCTCCCAAGGATCAGGTATTCACCATCGTTGGTCACGCAGATGCTAAGACTGGTGCTGCTGCTTACAACCAGAAGCTCTCTGAGAAGCGTGCTAAGGCTGTTTACGATTACCTCGTAGAGCAGGGTGTTAACAAGGATCAGCTCACTTGGAAGGGTGTTGGTTCAACAGAGAACATCTTCCCTGTTAACAACACTAACCGCGTTGTTATCGTAAAGTAATTTAAGCGAAAACAATAAAAAAGAAAGACTCACCTTCGGGTGGGTCTTTTTTTATGCATATTCTGCTTCATGCATTCGTTAGAAGACGGAGAAAACAAGAGAAGAGATGGCGGCGGAATAGGCCACAAAAAAATTAGGTTGCCAGCAATGTATGGCAACCTAATTTTATCTATATATTACTTAATTATCACCACATTTACAAGCCTTACGCCCGCCACCTGGTTGATCTGTGCCGCCAGAGCATCTCGCCTGTAGAAAAGCTCGGAACGAATGCTGCTCGATGAAATATGGGCATACAAGACATGATTCTCGAGGCGCAACGAAGTAGTGAGGTCTGCTACTCTATCGCCCACAACCTCGCGCCACGTATCGGGTAGACGACCCTCGGCAACCTTCGCTGCTATGTGTGGCTGGGCAAAGAACTCCTTGAGCACATCACCCACAAGCATGGTCTTTGTGCGTCTCATCGCTTCACATCGCCTCCCTCGACCATAAAGAGAGCATACTCCTTTCCTGCACGTGAGAGAGTGCTCTCCAGACGTAGCTTGTTACAATCAGTGATACATATCTGACCAAAGTCATCACCGCCCACAAGCGATAGCAACTTCTCTACACGCCCCATGTCCAGCTTGTCGAAGAGGTCATCGAGCAAAAGAATCGGCTTCTCGCCAGTTGCCTCCGCCAACAGGCGATACTGCGCCAACTTCAACGCTATAAGGAACGACTTTTGCTGTCCCTGCGAGCCATATTTGCGCAATGGATAGCCGCCGATGGTGAATACAATGTCGTCGCGATGCACGCCGGCGGTAGTAAACTGATTTACTATATCGCGCTCGCGTGAACGCAGCAGCACATCAGCCATAGGCATCTCCATAAGTTCGGAGCGATACTCAACAGCCACCTGCTCCCTGTCATCGGATAGCGTGCGGTAATACTCGGCAACCATAGGCATCATCCTTTCAATCATATCGCGACGCTTCTCATATACACGCGTGCCATGCTCGGCAAGCTGCATGTCGTAAATCTGCAACATAGCCTCGTCTGACGAGGTTTTCAGGAAACGGTTACGCTCAGCCAGCACCGCGTTATAACGCATCATGGAGTTGAGGTACACCCTATCCAGCTGCGAAATGAAGCCATTGAGGTAGCGGCGACGCTCCTCGGCAGCATCGGTTATCAGATCGGTATCACGTGGCGA
>JAFOXS010000066.1 GCA_017391665.1 Alistipes sp.
GTCCTGCGCGGTGGCGTGGGTGAGGCCGTGGTGAAGTGGTTCAGCGATAACGGCTATACGCCGCAGGTGCGTACACTCGGTATCGCCGATACCTTTATCGAGCATGGTACGCCGGCAGAATTGTATGCCCTGTGTGGCTATGACGCGGATGGTGTGGAGCGTGCAATTAGAGAGATGTTGTAATGAGAAGAACTATACTGCTCACTTTGTTGCTTTTGACGGCCCTTGCTGTGAGGGCGCAGGAGAGTGTGCTCGCAGATATGGAGCCCTTTCTTAATGTTGCCGATCTGCTGCCCGACAATGTCGAGGTGCAGGGTGCAACGCAGGGCTTTGCCATACATGGCCGCTATGGCTTTTCGATGCACGACAAGGGGCAGTGCGTCATAATAGATATGCGTCGTCGGGAGTTTGTCTCGACCTATGTCATGGAGGGTAATACGGGCCACTGCAACAACGCCTCGTTCGGTGTGGAGCGCTACTCTTCATCATCCGAGTTTCCGCTTCTATACGTTACCGAGTGTCGTGGCGAGCGAGCCTGCTACGTGAACGATGTTACGCTTGAGGGTTCTCGCCTTGTTCAGACAATCTACTACGATGGCGAGGAGATCACCGGCCCGGCCGACTGGGCTGTCGATGCCCGCACGGGTCGCATCTATCTCTATTGCACCATTGGCACACTGCGCTGGCTGAAGGCCTTCCCGTTGCCTGCACTGGCCGATTCTGATGCTCGTGGCGAGGTGCACCTTAAGCCTTCGGATGCCATAGCTTCAATGCCTGCCGGCGAGATCACCATCCCGCAGGGTAGCCATATCTATGGCCGTTATATCTTTCTTCCTGAGGGTATTCCGCCGCGTCCTACACGTCTGCATACGACCGACATCGTCTCTGCCCAAACGCTTGCACCCATCGACCTCTCAGATCTTGGTCTTGAGCCCGAGGGCGTGGCTGTCAAGGGTAGGTGGCTCTACCTCTCGTTCCATACTCCACGCGATGTGCGGGCAAACGTGATCTACCGCTTGCGTCTTAAGGCTCGTCGAAGATAAGATTCCTGGTGTTATAGCCTCGGCGCTCGGCCACATCTATTATGTGGTTAATGGTTGCATCGGGCAGGGTGGGTGTGCGCGAGAGTATCCACAGATAACGTGGCGAGCGACTGCCTACAAGAGCCCATTCTCCATTGGGACCCATCTCCAGTATATTGTAATCAGAGTAGAAGATCCAGAAGAACGATACCCGCAGCCGACCGGGTTGATTTGTGGTCTTGGCCTTGCCTATGGCCTGGTGTGGCTTGTCGCCCCGCATGCCGGTATTTATGACCTCAATGCTTCCGTCGTCCTGCAGACGGTAGTCGGCCGTAACCTTTTTCAGCCCGCGTTCGAAATTGTGGTCGAAGCGCGCTATCTCGTACCAGCGACCCATCAGCGAGTCGAGTTTCAGCATCGTGACCGTCGTGCGGTCGATCGAATCACGCCCGGCATTATATACGCAGGCGGCAAGTAACATCATCAGGAGCAGTAACACAACTATGGTGCGGAATTTAAATCGGTGCAGTAATAAAATAATCTCTTCTTTCATATCATTTTTCATACCATCTTTTCAGGATTCTCTATATCTTTGCCCAGCAAAAACCATGCACTATGATACGACAAGAGATAATTACATATATCGAACAGAATATTCTGCCTCTCTACGATGGCTTCGACCGTGGCCACCGCCGCGATCATGCACGGCAGGTCATTGAGCGCAGCGCGCAGCTCGCTCGTGGCTTCGATGTGGATGAGGAGATGGTCTATGTCGTGGCAGCGTACCACGATACGGGTCTAAGCTATGGCCGCGAGTGGCACCACAGGGATTCGTCGCGCATTGTGATGGCGGATGAGATGTTGCGA
>JAFOXS010000026.1 GCA_017391665.1 Alistipes sp.
AATCTCTTGAAAGAGATCTGCCACCTCCTGGGGATTGTTCGAGAACATATAGCAGACAGTATATATCGTACCTTTATGCTCCCTTATAGTTTGTGTGAATTTTAACTCCATTTATTTTATTCTTTGGTTTTGCACATTAGACGCACAAGTTAACGATTTACTACAAGATTTTCAATTAATGATCGTTTTTATGATTTTAAAATGATCAATTTGCAAGTGCAAAACGGGTGCGTGATGGGTGCGTCAATGCCTAAATAAAGACTATTTATAAGCCCTATATCGCATCTTAACTCATTCTGCACAAAACCATATCTCAGTATTATATCAGCCTAAACGGTCCCTAAATTCACTCTAAACACGATCTTCAAACAACCTTCACATATCAACATACAAAAAGGAGCAAACCCGAAGGTCTGCTCCTTTCAATGTATTATAAACCAATCAGTTTATTTAGTGTCAGAGTGGTGTAGCAGTGGCGATGACATGAAAAACCCCGGATGGGATATACTTGGCGTATTTCTCATTCGGGGTTTTGATTGAAGCGTCGCTGATGCACCGCTATCACACTAAATTAGTTCATTGCCTGCTGGATAGCTACTGCGATCCAATGAGCATCTTAGCTAAGGATGCTATATTATATCTTTGGTTCCCTCTACGAAGATCTCCTCTGCCAACTGTTGTCTATACTCTCTTGATGGGTGGAGACCGTCAATCATTATCTCCTTCACGTTATCTACTGTGCATACTCTACTTCTGCTCAGTGGCACGTGTCGTACATCATAGTGGCGACATACCTCGTCAATAACATCGATAAGATCTTGGAGTGTATAACCAGCCTTGTTTTGCGCTCCTAATGCATAGTTTGTACTCTCATCGCCATAGAATGTTTTTGACGTATAGTCTCCTCCGTCAGAGTACTGTCCCCAACTGATGTAGGGTGAATATACGACTATTATACATTCTGGATTCTCTCTTCTAACCTTCTCGATACAGTACATCATATTCGCGACTACAGTACCCTCAGTGATACTTTTACCCGTATTGCCAGGTTCGTCTAAGCTTCCAATTTCTGCACCCTGAATCCAATCGTTGATACCAAAGCAGAAGGCGGCAAAGTCGTATTGCGAGAAATCTGTTTTATCTGCCATCTCCAGGGCGTTACCCCAGCCTCTTGTATCTGTTATCCATCCAGATCCTCTCTGTGCGTTGTTTGTGACCGTAGAGCCAGCGCAAAATCCGAAATAATCGGGTATTCTTAGATAATGGTATGAGTTATTGTCAAAACCATTCTTTCTTAATATAGTTCCGTCTGTATCGGTTTCAAAGTAGGAATATGCGCCATGCATGATGCTATCTCCAAAGAATACCGAGTTGTTAATATATGGAACTCCAGGATAGTCTGGAATATCCATCTGATATTCTGTTAACGACCTTACAATATCCTCGTTGGGTGTAATCGAGGCATTTGGATCAGAGGCCTTGGCAAAAGTGACAATGGCATATCTCCCCTCGTTCATTACCTGCATCTGCGTGCAATCTTCGCTGTTCGCTATTAAGCAAGTGAAGTTCGATGTTACCGCTGCTGTTGGATAGCTATATATCGCTCTGATTACATACCCATCATTTGTCTCTACCGAAAAACTTCCGTAAATGAAACTTGTCTTTACTCTGTGCGAGGCGTTATTGTTCAAGGTGTTTTCAGAAGCATAGCCCTGAGAGAGTGTATATTCAATATCCTTGCCTTTTTCCTGGTCGGTTATGCCGGTAAACTGGTCTTCCAGAGCCTCATCATCCCAGTCATTGACAGATACAGACGAACTTATTGTAGCGAGATTCTTTCCTACTGAAAGCTTAAAATTATATGCCTTACCCGATTCTATGGTAAGAGCCGACTGCGTCTTTACCTTTAGTGAAGTCTCTGCACCATTTACATATACCTGCATAATCTCCATATCAGCGTCATATTCTCCAGGGGCTACGATGACTACAAAAGATCTATCTTGCTGAGCGACACAGCACTTCACCCAATTCTCGGCATTATCTCCATATAATGTTTCATCGTAATACATTACACTCGATAGGGAGTTTAGCTCTAATAGATCTACGACCCGTTCATTTGCAGCATACTCGTTGCTCCATGATTCGATGGTAACTGTAACCTTCGTTAGGTTATGATTGAAAGATAGTTTTACATCTCCATCCTCCTGCTTTGCAGTGGTTGTTGCTGTCATCCAATCGGCATTAGCTACGCCTTGAGTCTGGTCTACCGGAATTGTAAACGAAGCATACTCTGCATCGGCAGGGTACCACGCATTGAAGGTATTTGGATGTTTGCCATCCCAATATAACTCCTCTGTTGTACTCCATTTTCTCGTAGCCTCAGAGTAGGTGTAGGTAGCGATTCCCTTACTCTCTCTATTCAAGTTCTGCACTCTAATTGCATCGCCATGTGTAAAGATTGTGCCATCCTCAGTAACACGGGTCTCAATACAGGGAACTATTTTAGCCGATATCTGAACCTGTGGCTCGATAACATGATGTGGTATATCCTCGTTACAAGAACATAGAAGTATGGCCAATGCTGCGATTGTAAAATATTTGAAAGAATTTTTCATAATTTATCCCCCTCTATTATTCTGTTACAAAATATTCATCATTCGTATTTGTGTCCCATCCCTTAGCTATAGAGACTTCCGTGCCGTCTACAGTAGAGCCAACAATGGTGACATTCATAGTATATCGTTTTCCACTGACAAATCCATTAGCCTCCTTTGCAACTACCGGACAAGTGAAATCGTATTCTACGCCATCTATAGTTGCATTTATCAGTAGGGTAGGATTTTCTGTTGGCTTGTATGGGTAGAATATAGCCTCTGCAGTAGATGTAGATGTATTATTGTACATTGTTATGTCTCCTAATTCAAGTGCTGTAGAGACATAATCCATGTCTGCATAGCTATATCCTCCGGCAGTGCAGATGTTTTGAAGGGTTATAGAATTTACGACAACTGAGTTTTCGTCAAACTCAGAGCGAAAGGTGTATTTAACATCCAATTTAGATAGCAGATGCTGAAACTCAACGTTAATGTTAGAACCGCTAATTGTTATACCACCGTTTGCACCAGATGTAGCACCCAGGACGTCGCTTGCTGCAACATTAAGAGCATTGTTCTGCTCTGAACTTACATTGATTGTCATGACATTCTCGGCATCCACCGTTGACAATCCCATTGGTACGGTCATGGCTTTAACCTGCGCATTGTGGCTATCGTTAGCCCATAATAGTTCCGTTCCTTCAGGTGCATAGTAGGAGTAGCCATCTGCACCCTTTGTCATTTCAATCAAATGATAGTTATATCTGGCATTATCACCCTGGGTGATATCCATAATAAAACGCTCTGGCATAAGTACACCACTCTCGTACCCAACTCTGGTGTGCTGAGTTATTGTGGCGGTAACCGTAATAGCGTTATTGTTTAATGACGGTACAATGCTGTTTGAGTTATCGCACGCCGACATCAAAATAACAGCCAACGTGCAAAATAGTAGTTTGTAAGTTTTCATCATTGTCGCTTCGCGTAAAAATGTTATATCTTAAGATATTATCCGCTGGGGGTGTCGCTGAAAATTTAGCATCAAGATGACGCTATTTGTTGTCCATAATGAGAAAGAGCGGATGGGCCGTACTTGTCGTACTACCCATTCGCCCTTTGGATTGAGAGGCCGAGAATAACCTCTTATCACAAGAAATTAATTCATTGCCTGCTGGATAGCTACTGCAATAGCCACAGTTGCACCTACCATTGGGTTGTTACCCATACCCAAGAAGCCCATCATCTCAACGTGTGCTGGAACTGATGAAGAGCCTGCGAACTGTGCGTCAGAGTGCATACGACCCATTGTGTCGGTCATACCGTATGATGCAGGACCTGCACCCATATTATCTGGGTGAAGAGTACGGCCGGTACCACCACCTGATGCTACTGAGAAGTACTTCTTACCCTCGAGGGTACGCTCCTTCTTGTAAGTACCTGCTACAGGGTGCTGGAAACGTGTAGGGTTTGTAGAGTTACCAGTGATTGATACGTCTACGTCCTCCTTCCACATAACTGCTACGCCCTCGCGAACGTCGTCAACACCGTAGCAACGTACCTTTGAGCGAAGACCGTCTGAGTAAGAGATAGTTGCTACCTCGTGTACCTCGCCAGTGTAGTAGTCGAACTGTGTCTGAACGTATGTAAAGCCGTTGATACGTGAGATGATCTTTGCAGCGTCCTTACCGAGACCATTAAGGATAACGCGCAATGGGTTCTTACGTACGCGGTTAGCCATCTCTGCAATCTTGATAGCACCCTCAGCAGCAGCGAAAGACTCGTGACCTGCGAGGAATGCGAAGCACTGTGTCTCCTCGCGGAGAAGACGTGCTGCAAGGTTACCGTGGCCGATACCTACCTTACGATCCTCAGCAACAGAACCGTTGATACAGAATGCCTGAAGACCCTCGCCGATAGCCTCAGCAGCGTCAGCAGCGTTTGTGCAGCCCTTCTTGATAGCGATAGCAGCACCTACAACGTAAGCCCACTTAGCGTTCTCGAAGCAGATAGGCTGAGTCTCCTCACACATCTTGTAAGGGTCGATACCCTTCTCGTCGCAGATAGCCTTAGCCTCCTCAATTGACTGAATACCATATTGTGCAAGCACAGCGTTGATCTTCTCGATTCTGCGCTCGTAGCTCTCAAATAATGCCATAATTCTTAAGAAATTTAATGGTTAATAACTCCGATTACTCGTGACGAGGATCGATATACTTAACAGCATCGTTGAAACGGCCATAAGAGCCCTTTGCCTTCTCCAATGCCTCTGCTGGCTCGATGCCCTTCTTGATGAAGTCCATCATCTTGCC
>JAFOXS010000198.1 GCA_017391665.1 Alistipes sp.
CAAAGATGCTGTGGATAACTCCCTGATGATCAAACTTGCAGGTCTGCACGAGGCGGCCGAGAGCGATGGCTATACATTTGAGAATGGTGCGCCGTACGTGGGTATGGTGCAGGATCGCTATATGCTCTACTTCGAGGGCGCAGAGCGTAGCTGGATGACCACAGCCACGCTTACGGGGCGCTCTAATGACGAGCATCACGACTGGCGTCTGGGAGCTAACCTGTGGTTTAACCGTGCGCGTATCTATGGCAACTCGTGGATCTACTCGCACGAGGGAACGGTCTCTCCGCAGAAACTCTTGACACGTGGCGCTATGGGCACGATATATAACGAGGGCAGCGAGTATTACGATGGTAATGAGAATCGTATAGCGTTGTTCGCCTCGGATGATTGGGGCGTTACGGAGCGTCTGTGGCTCTCGTTGGGTGTGCGTTTGGAGTGGATGCGCCAGCGTGGCGATGCGGCCATAGCCTTTACCGATGATGGCGAGTTGATTGAGCCAGCCAATATCCGCGCTTATAAGTTCAGCCTCAAACAGGCCAAAGTGAATCAGTTCGGAACATATAACTGGTTCAACCCCTCATATACGCTCAATGCCCGCTATGCTATTGTCAATGGCTTTGGCCTTGTGGGTGAGTATGTGGGTGTGTGGCAACGTCCTAACCTCCAGGATTTTGCTGGTCCGTTTATGCCCAAGATGGATGCCATACAGGTGAATATGGCCCGTGTCGGTATCTATTGGAATAACCGCTGGATGGAGCTTACGTCGCAGTTTACATACATCAACCAGACCAATTTCAAGTATCGAGATCGGTTCACTAACCCTAACAACCCTGCCGAGACGGTCATCCTGCCCATTGTCTATGATGTGGCTACGATGGGCTGGACCACGGATGTGGTGCTGACCCCGTTCAAGGGCTTCTCGTTCCACGGCCTGTTTACCTATCAAGATCCCAAATATAAAAACTTTACCTTCCAGCCTGTATTTAGCGATGGAGCGGGCGAGCGATATGACTTTAACGACAAGAACGTTGTCGGTATGTCGAAGGTTATCGTTGAGCTGGATCCCTCGTATGAGTTTGACCGCTGGCGCGTTTGGCTCAGCCTGCGCTACCAGAGCAAGCAGTATATCAACCGTACCAATTCGCTCTACTTTAAGGGACGCTGGGAGACCTTCGGAGGAGTGGACTTTACGCTCAATAAGGCGGTTAAGTTCTCACTCAACGTAATCAATATCCTCAATCAGAAGGGTGCCAGTGGCAGTATTGCGGCGGCCGATCTGCTCACCGACGTTGCGGCGTATAATCGCGGCTACCTGATGTCGGGACAGTATATCCGTCCCTTCACGGTCGAGTTGATGACCTCGATTAACTTCTGATGCGAGTGAAATTTTAATAAATTTTAGACTGTTTTCAGAGAAAAAAAAGTGTTTATTAGGAAAAATGGAGAAAAGGGAGCCTGACGGGTTCCCTTTTCCGCTGTAAAAGAGTAAAATTTTGTTTTGCCGTTTAGGGAAAATGTAGTAATTTTGTGAAAATATATTATAACCTAAACCTATTACTGAAATAGTTATGAAATCAACAATTTTGTCGATTGCGGCACTCGTTTTTGCCGTAGCGTCATTTGCACAGCCACGTGCGGAGTATCCGCGTCCGCAGTTTGAGCGAGAGGCGTGGGTAAATCTCAATGGTGAGTGGAGTTTTACACTCGATTTGGCCAATACTGGTGCCGAGCGCGACTACTATAACAGCAAGGGCTTCGATCAGAAGATTCTGGTTCCCTTTGCTCCCGAGAGTGATCTATCGGGTATCGGCCACAAGGAGTTTATCAACGCCGTATGGTATCAGCGCACAATTCAGGTGCCCGCTGCGTGGAGCGGCAAGCAGATTAAGCTCAACTTCGGCGCTGTGTATTATGAGTCGGAGGTCTATATCGACGGTAAGTTCGTAGGCCGCCACTATGGTGGTTCGGATTCGTTCGCATACGATATTACCGAGTTCGTTGCCGACGGCAAGGAGCACAATCTCGTTGTTCACGCCGTGAGCGACGTGCGTGGTGGTAACCAGCCTGCAGGTAAGCAGTCGTCACGTCTGGAGTCTTACGGTTGCTTCTATACCCGCACAACAGGTATCTGGCAGACCGTGTGGATGGAAGCCGTGGATAAGTTCGGCCTGGAGCGTGTACAGGTCTTGACCGATATTGACCAGAGTCAGATGGTTGTAACCCCCACATTCTACGGTGTGGCCAATGGTAACCGTTTGGCAATCACCGTAAAGGATGGTGCAAAGGTCGTATCAAAGGTTGAGGTAAATGCCGTGCAGGGCTTGCCCGTAGTGGTGCCTGTGAAGAAGGCGAAGCTGTGGAGCCCCGAGTCGCCCTTCCTATACGATGTTGTGTATGAGGTGAAGGATGCAGCCGGCAAGGTACTGGATGAGATTGACGCCTACGTGGGTATGCGTAAGATTCATATCGACGGCACAAAGATTTACTTGAACAATAAGCCCTACTACCAGCGTCTGGTGCTGGATCAGGGTTTCTATCCCGACGGCGTGTGGACAGCTCCCTCGGATGAGGCGCTGAAGCACGATATCGTGATGTCGAAGGAGGCAGGTTTCAATGGTGCACGTCTGCACCAGAAGGTATTTGAGGAGCGCTTCCACTATTGGGCCGATAAGCTCGGTTACCTCGTGTGGGGTGAGATGGCATCGTGGGGTAAGACCTCGGCAAACATCGAGGCTGCACGTAACTTCATCCCCGAGTGGGTAAATATCGTTATGCGCGACCGTAACCACCCGGCACTCATTATCTGGACACCGTTCAACGAGGAGTGGGAGGTTCCCGACAATCAGATGGGCCGTTTCCTTACCGACGTGTATAACATCACGCGTCAGATCGACCCCTCACGCCCTGTGAATACAGTGAGTGGCGGTTTGTATGCCCCCTCTGATTTCTGTACAACACACAGCTATGAGCAGGATGGCGAGAAGCTTCGCCTGCAG
>JAFOXS010000338.1 GCA_017391665.1 Alistipes sp.
ACGTGTATAAAAAGAGGGATTTTTAGGCACGTTCTACTCTACTATTAGGAGTGAAGAATCTCCATAGGATAGGAATCTAAAATCATTCTCCAACGCATACTGATACATCCGTCGCCAGTCATCGCCCAAGTATGCCGACACAAGCAACAGCAGCGTCGATTTAGGCTGATGGAAGTTGGTGATGATACGCTTCACAATGCGGAAACGAAAGCCGAGCGGCGTAATCATAATCTGCGTCGAGGCCTTCAGCCGATCCATGCCCTCGCGCTTCATATACGCAATCAACTCCTCCAGCACCTCGCGACCCAAGTACTCGGCTGGGATATCGTATGCCTCCCACTGCCCTATCGTACGATCCGCATCGGGATTTCCACTCTGGTGTATTCGCCATGCCAGTACGGGTAACGACTCCAGCGTTCGCACCGAGGTAGTACCCACGGCCGTAACATCACACTCATGCGCAAGCAGGCGCTCCAGCAGCGAGAGCGTAACCTCAAAGTGTTCGGTATGCATAGGGTGCTCGGCAGCGTTATCGCTCTTTACGGGCAGGAATGTACCCGCACCAACGTGCAGTGTAACCTCGCCAAACTCAAATCCCGTGGCACGCATCTGCTCAATCATCGCATCGGTAAAGTGCAGGCCAGCCGTAGGTGCCGCAACCGACCCCTCGAACTTGGAATATACGGTCTGGTAGCGTGTAAGGTCAATAGCCTCGCTATCACGGTTGAGGTATGGCGGAATGGGAATACGACCCAGATATTCGAGCAACTGACCAAAGGTAAGATCCAGATCCCACTCAAAACGTACGATATGCTCTCTTACGCCTCGTTCGACGAGCGTTGCTCGCAGCGAGCTTGGCGTACCCTCATAGTCGAAATTGATGGCTATCTCACCCTGCTTCCACTTCTTCACGCCACCCACAATGCAGCTCCACTCACAGCAGCCTTTAACCGTGAAGGCGTGCTCGTAGTCCGACGGAGAGTGAGGCTCCAAGCAGAAGACCTCGATGCGTGCACCCGACTCCTTATGCATAATCAGGCGGGCACGGATAACGCGTGTATTGTTAAATACCAGCATCGACCCTGCGGGCAGATGCTCAGCAAGTGAACGGAAATGGCTCTTCTTAATTTCGCCATTGCGATAGATGAGCAGCTGCGAGTCGCTACGCTCTGCCAAGGGGAATTTAGCAATGCGCTCATCGGGCAATGGATAGTCGAAATCGTTGATATCTATATGTCGTTGCATAATCTTCAATTTTCGCACAAAGGTACAAAATAACGTTGGTTTGAGTAAAAAAGTAGGACAAAAAAACGGGACTTTGATTTTTTTTAGTAAATTTGAAATCAGAATATTAATCTAATCTAAAATTATTGACATTATGGCATACAAGATTATCGACATCGAGGGCATAGGTGAGACTTATGCTGCAAAATTAGAGGCTGCTGGTGTTAAGACTCCCGAGGATCTGCTCGCAGCGTGCGCATCGGCTAAGGGCCGCAAGGAGATGGCTGAGAAGACCGAGATCAGCGAGAAGTTGATTCTCCGCTGGACCAACCACGCCGACCTGTTCCGCGTAAAGGGCGTAGGTCCCCAGTTCTCAGAGTTGCTGGAGGCTGCCGGTGTTGATACCGTTAAGGAGTTCCGTCACCGCGTAGCTGCCAACCTGCAGAAGAAGCTGGAGGAGGTTAATGCCAAGAAGAATCTGGTTAACCGTGTTCCCAGCGAGAGCGAGTTGCAGAAGATGATCGACCACGCTAAGGAGCTGGAGGTTACAATGACCTATTAATCGCTTAATGCACAACAAAAAAGAGGTTGTCCCACGGGGCAACCTCTTTTCTTTTTCTCGCTCTTCCTACTTTGCCGTAAAGGTATAATGGCCAGAGCCTACCTCAAGCAAGGTGTAGCCCGCATCATAGCCCTTAACCTTGACATGCTGCGATCGGTCGGCAGCCACGCCATCCAGCATCACGGCACCCTGCGATGATGAGGGTACATACACCTGAGCCGTAGTATTTACGGGAATCACAACGTCGAGTATAAACTCCTCGCCCTGCTTGCGCCACTCGGCTGCGGCACGGCCATAGGGAGTCATCTGCTCGGCACGCATCTGCGTGAAGTCGGCTCCGGGGTGAGGCTTGATGGCCATAGTCTTGAATCCTGCCGAGGTCTCATGCAGGCCCACAGCATCACGATACAACCAGTCGCCGATAGCACCATACGAGTAGTGGTTGAACGAGTTCATACCATTGTCGGGAATCGTGCGGTCGGGCATCATAGAGTTCCAGCGCTCCCAGATTGTCGTTGCACCCATCGTCACGGGGTACAACCAACCAGGATACTGCTCACGCAGAAGAAGTTTATAAGCCAGATCGTTATAACCAAATTTGGTCAGCACATGGCAGATATAGGGCGTACCAAGGAAGCCTGTAGTGATGTGGCCATACTTCTCGACGTTGGCTGCCAGGTGAGCCGCAGCCTTTGCTCGCATGTTCTCGGGCAACATATCGAAATTCAGAGCCAACACATAAGCCGTCTGTGTCGATGAGACGAGCATACCCGCAGGTGTTAAGTAGTTCTGGCAGAATGCCTCCCTTACCTTACGAGCCACGTCGGCATAATAGGCTGCATCCTTATCTTTGCCCAGCACCTCGGCCGCCTTGCTCATGATAGTGGCCGAATTAGCGAAGAAACACTGCTGCACGAGCGGCGTATAGGTTACGGCCGAGTTACCTGCATTGTCGTTATTTACGCTATAGAACAACCAGTCGCCGTAGTGCCAGCCCGTATTCCAAAGGTAGCCAGGGCTCTGGCTGATAACATTATCAACCCACGCCTTCATACTCTCCCACTGCTGCTCCAGAATCGACTTATCGCCATAGGCCATATAGTGCTGCCAGGGGATAATCGTTGCAGCATCGGCCCAGCCGACACGACCAGCACCTACCAGGCCATTGAGATTGGGGACAATATCGGTCACACGGCCATCCTCAGCCTGATCCAAAGCCAGATCCTTGAGCCACTTACGGAAGAAGTTCTGCACGTCGCGGTTGAACGTCGCCGTGCGGAAGAATACCTGCGCATCACCCGTCCATCCCAGACGCTCATCTCGCTGAGGGCAGTCGGTCGGCACATCCAGGAAGTTACCCGACAAACCCCACTGTATATTACTCTGGAGTTGGTTTACCTTATCGTTAGATGACGAGAATTTACCATTCTCGGCAATATCGGAGAAGATCACGGCCGCCTGGAAATTATCGGGATTCAGTTCGCCATCTATGCCCTCAACCTTCAGGTAGCGGAAACCATAGAAGGTAAACTTCGCCTCGAAACGATCCTCACCACCACTGCAGATATAGTTGCTCTGCGCCTTTGCCGAGCGGAGATTCACGGTGTAGAAGTTACCATTCTCGTCAAGCACCTCGGCATGTGATATGGTAATCTTCTGACCAGGCTGCCCCTTATATGTAAAGATCTCACGACCCACAAGGTTCTGACCAAAATCGAGCACCTTCTCGCCCTTCGGGGTGGTAATCACCGCCACGGGCTTCAGGATCTTATGTGTCACCACAGGCTCGCTCTCCGTGGGAACCAAATCCGAGAGCGAATAATCGGCCACAAGCACCTTTTGCCATGCCCCGTCGTCAAAGCCAGCAACCGACCATCCCTTCTGCGCACGGCGGGCATCAATGGTCTCGCCATCGTAGATTGTTGACATAAGAATCTCGCCCGTTGCTGAGCGCCAATCTCCATCGGTTGCAATTACCTCCTGCGAGCCATCCTTATATGTAACAACAATCTGCGCCAATGCGCCCATATTCTTAATCTGGTATGTCGTACGACCGCTATCAGCCGCCCAGCCCAGCACACTATGATACCAGCCACGACCCAATACGATACCCACGGCATTTTTGCCACGCACCAGCATATCCGTCACATCATATGCCTGATACTGCAGGCGGCTATGGTAGGTAGTCCAGCCCGGAGCGTAGTGAGCATTGCCCACCTTACGACCATTAATCTCGGCCTCATACATTCCGTGTGCTGTGATGTAAGCCACCGCCGATGCAATAGGCTTAGAGAGAGAAAACTCTCGGCGAAGCATAGGCGACTCTGCGCTCTGCTGCATTGGTTCAATCCACTTGGCCTGCCACTCATCCTTGGAGAGCATACCCGAGAGCCAGCCTGCACGGGCGCTCCACTTTGAGACCTTGCCCTTGTTGTCCCATACTCTTACCTGCCATACGTAGCGTGTGCCCGAACGTAGCGCCTCGCCAGCATACTCCACGCCTGTAGAGCAATCCGAGGCGACCTTGCCCGTATCCCACACCTTACGCTGTCCATCGTAAACCTCTATCTCGTAAGCTGACTGTGAAACGCCTCGCTCTGTGCTCTCCACAATCCAGCTCATCATAGGCCTCGAATCGGCAACGCCCTGAGGCTCGCTCATACGATTCACTCGCAACGAGCCAACCGTTGGCTGCGCCACTACATGCAAGCAGAGGCTCAAGGCAACGAAAAGTGAAAATAATCTCTTCATAATTATCATCTCAATGTTAATATTAAACTCGCAACGGCAAGCATTTGCACGTTAAGACAAATATACCGTTTTTTCACGATTTGGCGAGGTGATTTTCTGATTTTTTAGCTTCACGAAGTGACTTTCAGCCCGATGTGGTAGTTATCACTTTATGAGCAACCACATTATCAGAAAAAATTTTGCAACAAAATCTTTTATTTCGTATATTTGCGCGGAATATCCTACAAAGAAATATATTCACTAATTCATAATAAAGTAAAACTATGATTTCTTACAAAGATCTCGGCCTTGTGAACACTCGTGAGATGTTCAAGAAGGCTATCGAAGGTGGTTACGCTATTCCCGCGTTCAACTTCAACAACATGGAGCAGATGCAGGCTATCATCTCTGCTTGCGTAGAGTGCTCTTCACCCGTTATCCTCCAGGTTTCTTCTGGTGCTCGTAACTACGCTAACCAGACTCTGTTGCGTTACATGGCTCAGGGTGCTGTTGAGTTCGCTAAGGAGATGGGTAAGAACATTCCTATCGTTCTTCACCTCGACCACGGTAACTCATTCG
>JAFOXS010000288.1 GCA_017391665.1 Alistipes sp.
ACAACCTCTACTACGGCACAGCTCGCTATGGGCGATGCGCTGGCTGTGGCACTGATGAAGGCGCGTGCCTTCACGTCGATGGACTTTGCACGTCTGCACCCGGGTGGTAGTCTGGGACGTCGTCTGCTGATGACCGTGGGCAATGTGATGCGCAAGAATGACCTGCCCATAGTGGGTATGGACTGCACGGCTACGGAGATGATTCACCGCATGACACGTGGCGGTCTGGGTCTTATTGTGATTTGCCAGGGCGAGCGAATCGAGGGTATCGTGACCGATGGCGACCTGCGCCGAGCTATGGAGAGCCTTAAGGCAGAGTTTTTCTCAATCAAGGCTATCGATATTGCTACACGCTCACCCAAGTCAATTAACGTGAATGCCAAGCTAATCGACGCCGAGAAGATGATGACCCAGTATAAGGTCAACTCGCTGCTCGCAACCGACGATGAGGGTCGTCTGCAGGGCGTGATTCAGATTTACGACATTAAACTATAAACTTATAAATCCAGGAGAGTATGAAGAGACTGTTGTTTGTTGCGTTGCTTGTCTTTGGAGTGGCCTTTGTTGCTACTGCGCAGGAGCATAATACACTTACCAAGAAGGAGCGAAAGGCTGGCTGGCAGCTGCTGTGGAATGGACAGGACCTCACAGGTTGGAAGAGCAACTCGGAGAAGGGCGATATGAACAAAGGCTGGAAGGCTGTCGATGGCGAGTTGGTCATCATGGCTCGTTCGGGTGCGGGCGATATCATCACCGAGAAGCGCTATCACGACTTCGAGCTCTCTATCGATTTTAAGATTACCGAGGGTGCCAATAGCGGTATTAAATATTTCATTGGTGAGAATGGCAGCGTAGGTTGCGAGTTCCAGATTCTTGACGACGAGAACCATCCCGATGCCAAGATGGGCTTCAATGGCAACCGCCGTCTGGGTTCGCTCTACGATCTGATTCCTGCCGATGGCTGGGCCATAGCATCGAAGCGCGACTGGAATACGGCTCGCATCGTGGTTCGTGGCAATCACGTTGAGCATTGGCTCAATGGCGTGAAGATTCTCGAGTATGAGAAGAACAACGATATGTGGGATACTATTGTGTCGCACAGTAAGTTTGCCAAGGTCGAGAACTTTGCCGGTGGCGATGGCGGCCATATCCTGTTGCAGGATCACCATGATGAGGTGCACTACCGCAACCTGAAGATTCGTGAATTGTAAATCTTCCTATTATGAAAGATATTGTATTTACAAAGGCTGCGCAGAAGCGAGAGTTTTTTATCTGGCTCGCATGCTTTGTGGTGGCCAACATTGTTAATGTGGTCTCTATTATCAAGTTCCAGACTCCCTGGTACGAGATCTTTACGCAGGTAGGCTACGTCGTGGTGACCTCGCTTCTGATTTATGGCCTTGTGGCGGTGGTGCGTCTGGCGTGGTATCTGTTTGCACATCTGCTTGGTAAGAAGTAAAAGGATAAGTCGTGGCGCTGGAGTTTCGATATAGCGACAAGAATCCGTTGCACCCCATCTCGTGCGGAACGTTTCGGGCTATGCACACCCGTATTGAGATTCTGCTCACGGGCCTACAGGAGAGTGCGGGACGTATGCTTGTTGAGCGTATTGAACAGGAGATGAAAGCAATGGAGCGCCGCTTCAACTGCCATGATGAGCGAAGCCCGCTCGCGGCCATAAACCTGCGTGCTGCGCGTGAGGTGGTTGAGGTTGATGACGACATGTTCATGGCGCTGGAGCTGTGTGAGGCTTTTCGCCGCACGACCTTTGGCTCATTCGATGTGGCTACCGATACGGCACTACAAGGTCAGGTGAGCTACGTGCTCGATCCTGAGCACCACACCGTGCGCTTTGCCCGCGAGGGTGTGCGCCTCGATATGGGAGGCTTTGCCAAGGGCTATGCGCTGGAGAAGATTCGCCAGATGGCAGCACATGAGGGCGTCGGGACGGCGTTGATGAATTTTGGAAATAGCTCGGTTGCGGCACTGGGTCATCACCCCTATGGCGAGTGGTGGGCCGTGGGTGTGGAGCATACCGTTCGGCGAGGTCAGCTGGCACATGAGGTGCATCTAAAGGATAGCGCTATGTCGGTGTCGGGTCGCTCGACGGATGGTCGTTACCATATAGTGAACCCCGCAACGGGAGGTACGGTGGCAGGCGAGGAGCTGATTCTGGTGGAGGGTCGCTCGGCGCTGATTACCGAGGTGCTTTCGACGGCACTCTATGCAGCCCCTAAGGCGCAGCGCTCGGCTATTATGAGCCACTACGATGGATATACAGCCACAGAGATCTACTGCCGCGAGGGCGGTGGCGTAGAGCGCAGAGAGATAGGAAAATAATAAAATACGATATAAAATGAACAGAAAAGAGTTTTTGTCCGATTGCTCACGGATGGGTTTTGCAGGTGTGGCGTTGTCGCTCTTCCCCTGGTTGGAGTCGTGCACCGAGAAGGCGCAGCAGGAGCTTAGTGGCGAGCGTGCCCGCATAGGTATCATTGGTACGGGTTCGCGAGGCCTGTTCCACGTTCAGCATCTGTTGCAGATGCCCAATGTCGATGTGGTGGCGTTGTGCGACAACTACCGTCCCCACCTGGAGGATGCGGCGCAGTATTATCCCGAGGCCAAGCAGTATGACGATTACCGCCGTCTGCTGGAGGATCGTAACGTGCAGGGCGTGATTATCACTACGCCACTCTATCTGCATGCACGTATGACCATCGACGCCCTGCGTGCCGGCAAGCGTGTATTCTGCGAGAAGTCAATGGCCTTCACCCTTGATGAGGCGCTGGATGTATATAACTGCCGCAAGGAGCTGGGCGGTGTGCTTCTCATCGGTCAGCAGCGCCTGTTCGATCCCAAGTACATCAAGGCTATGCAGATGATCCACGAGGGTGTGATTGGCGATGTTGTGGGCGTGAGAAACTACTGGTACAGAAACAATAACTGGCGTCGTGAGGTGCCCTCGCCCGAGCTGGAGCGTCACATCAACTGGCGACTCTATAGCGAGTATTCGCGTGGTCTTATGACCGAGCTGGCGTGCCATCAGTTGCAGAATGGATCGTGGGCTATGGGTATGCTGCCCGAGCAGGTTATGGGTTCGGGACATCTGGTGCACTGGACAAAGGAGGATGAGCGCGATGTATATGATACCGTGAGCGCCATCTTTACCTATCCCAACGGCGTGAATATGACATTCGAGTCTATTATCTCCAATAAGCACTTCGGCATGGGAGAGCAGATTCTCGGCACGAAGGGAACGATTGACCTCGTGACGGCTATGCACTACACCGACGAGGCTGCACCCAAGGGTAGTGGTATGGATCAGCTCATAGCTCAGATCGAGAGCGGTATTATGAGCAACTCGGTCTTTGCTGGTACGTCGTGGGCTGCCGAGACGGCTACGCTGGCGCCGGGTATGCCCATTATGCCTAACGTAAAGGTCGTTTCGGGCGAGAGTTCGGTGGGTGCCGAGGCCGATGGCTCGAAGGAGCTGCTGGAGGCATTTATCCACGCAGTAATCACAGGCAAGCAGCCCGAGAAGGTGCTCGAGGAGTCGTACTACGCAACGCAGTTTGCTCTTTTGGCTGACAAGGCTATGCACGAGAACGCGATCCTGCGTCTGGATGATAAATATAAGGTTCCCTACGAGCCTTTAAGAATGAAGTAAGATGTATCGCAATCTTCAGGAGTTTGTTCAGCGTCTGGAGCGCGAGGGGGAGCTCATCAGAGTGAAGACCCCCGTGTCGTCACGCTTCGAAATAGCTGAAATTACCGACCGCATGGCCAAGAGCGAGGGTGGCGGTAAGGCACTCCTCTTTGAGAATACCGATGGCGACTTCCCCGTTCTGACGAATATGATGGGCTCGTCGCGCCGTATAGCTATGGCGCTGGGTGTGGAACAATTGGAGCAGATCGGCGAGCGTATTGATGCCCTCTGGAAGGATGTCCTGTCGCCCAAAGGGTCGATGTGGGAGAAGATGCAAATGTTGCCCCTGCTGGCCGATGTTGCCAAGTGGTTCCCGAAGAGTGTCGAGGGCCGCGGAGCGTGTCAGGAGGTGGTCATCAAGGGTGATGATGTGGATCTGGAGCGTCTGCCTATGCTGCACTCGTGGGAGTCGGATGGCGGTGCTTTCGTTACATTGCCGATGGTCAATACCTTAGATCCCGAGACGGGCGTAAGAAATGTTGGTATGTACCGTATGCAGCGCTTCGATAAGCGCACGACGGGTATGCACTGGCATATACATAAGACCGGAGCCCGCCACTACGACGGCTATAAGCGTCTGGGACGCCGAATGCCCGTTGTGGTTGCGCTGGGTGGCGATCCCGTTTATGCCTATGCCGCCACGGCACCTATGCCCGACAATATGGATGAATACCTGCTGGCAGGATTCCTGCGCCAGAAGCCAGTGCGACTGGTCAAGGCGCTGACGTGCGATATCCGTGTGCCGGAGGATTGTGACATCATACTTGAGGGCTATGTTGACCCTCAGGAGGAGAAGGCCATCGAGGGCGATTTTGGCGACCATACTGGATTCTATTCACTCAAAGATTTATATCCCCGTTTTCATGTGACCTGCATCACGCATCGCCGCGGAGCGATATATCCCGCTACGGTTGTGGGTGTTCCGCCGCAGGAGGATGCCTACATAGCCGAGGCTACCGAGCGTATCTTCCTTGCGCCGATTCGCCTTGCCGTGCAGCCCGAGGTTCGCGATTTGTGGATGCCCATCGAGGGTACGGCACACAACCTTGCAGTGATATCGGTTGAGAGTCGCTATGTGGTTCAGGCTCATAAGGTTGTGCAGTCGATGTGGGGTGCTGGACAGATGATGTTCAATAAGTACATGATAGTGGCTTCGGCCGAGCACAATATACGTGATTTTTCTATGCTGGGTCGTCTGCTGCGTCGAGCCGATGTGGAGCGTCAGGTTATTCGTGCGGAGGGTATTCTCGATGTGCTGGATCATGCAACGGCAACGTGCGGCTTTGGCGGTAAACTGGCTTTCGATCTTACTGGGATCGATCCCTACTCCGAGGTTGAACCTATCGCTGTTCCCCGTACTGCCGAGCCAAAGGGTGGTGTGGCGTTGTTTGATACCCGATTTACTGAGGAGTATGGTCTGCTCATTCTGCATGCCGAGGAGAGTCGTCCCGTGGAGGTGGATGTCGAGGCATATCTTGAGCATAATAATATCCGTGGAGTGAAATATGTGGC
>JAFOXS010000277.1 GCA_017391665.1 Alistipes sp.
TGCCGAGTTCGGCCTTAACGAGGAGGATAAACCCGCAGCATCGTGGGCATGCTATATCTTTGGCGTTGCACGCGAGATTCAGAAGCGTGGCTTCAAGGTTGAGGGTTTCGATACAGCCTTTGCTGGCGACGTGCCCCTGGGTGCAGGTATGTCATCATCGGCAGCGCTGGAGTCAACCTTTGCCTTTGCTCTGAACCACATTTACAACGAGGATAAGATCGAGAAGTTCGAGCTGGCTCGCATCGGTCAGTCTACAGAGCATAACTACTGTGGCGTGAAGTGCGGTATTATGGATCAGTTTGCATCGGTTCACGGCAAGAAGGGTAACCTGATGCGTCTTGACTGCCTCTCATCAGAGTTTGCTTACTTCCCATTCGATCCCGAGAAGTTCGGCTATCGTCTGGTGTTGCTCGATTCAGTTGTTAAGCATGAGTTGGTAGGTTCGCCCTATAATAAGCGTCGTGAGTCTTGCGAGCGTGTAGCCGCTATCCTGGGTCAGCAGACACTGCGTGGTGCTACGATGGAGCAGCTCGATGCCGTTAAGGATCAGATCTCGGAGGAGGATTATATGCGTGCCCGCTACGTTATCGGCGAGGAGCGTCGCGTGCTGGATGTATGTGCCGCTTTGGAGGCTGGCGATCTGGAGACCGTGGGTGAGCGTATGTATGAGACTCACTGGGGTATGTCGAAGGATTACGAGGTTAGCTGCGAGGAGCTGGACTTGCTCGCCACCATCGCTAAGGAGTGTGGCGTTGCCGGCTCTCGTATTATGGGTGGCGGCTTCGGTGGCTGTACCATCAACCTCGTTAAGGCCGATCTCTACGATGCTTTCATCGCAACGGCAAAGGAGAAGTTCGCTGCCGCTTATGGTCACGAGCCCAAGGTTTACGACGTTGTGATCTCGGATGGCGCCCGTAAGCTGGAGATCTAAAAACATACCTGCTATGAAACGACTTTTATTGGCTATTATTGCCGTTGGCTTCGCGCTGAGTGCCTCGGCAAAGATTGAACTGCCCCACATTCTCGGTAGCCATATGGTGTTGCAGCAGAATGCTATGGTTAACCTTTGGGGTAAGGCTACGCCCAACTCCAAGGTTAATATCACCGTGTCGTGGGCACCTCTGCGTCGTGTGCAGACTACTGCCGACAAGGATGGTAATTGGTCTGCGAAGGTTGATACTCCTGCGGCAACATTCGAGCCGCAAACCGTCAAGATCAGCGATGGTGAGACTCTCACGCTGACCGATATCCTTATCGGCGATGTGTGGATTACCTCGGGTCAGAGCAATATGGAGATGGTTGTAAAGGGCTTTGGCCGTCAGCCCGTGGAGAATGCGCTGGATTATATCCTCGCAGGCGGCAAGGAGGCTAACCGCATTCGTATGTTCACCGTTAAGCGCGATCGTTCGTTTGAGGAGAAGACAGATTGCGAGGGCGAGTGGAGTCGTGCCTCGTCGGAGAGCGTTGCTAATATGTCGGCAACATCTTACTTCTTCGCGCTGAATGTGGTAAACGCCATCGATATCCCCATCGGTATCGTGACAGCTAACTGGGGCGGTACTCGTATCGAGTCGTGGATGCCGCAGGCGGCGTTGGAGGATATTCTCACTCCCGAGCAGATTGCACAGAAGCAGAAGTCACATTCGATTAAGCCTACGGAGCTCTACTGCGCTATGATTGCCCCGATTCGCGACTTTACAGCCAAGGGTTTCCTTTGGTATCAGGGTTGCTCAAATCTGGGCAATAACGACCACTACGACACTATGATGGCTCGTATGGTGCAGCAGTGGCGAAAGGATTGGGGCGACAGCAAGAACGAGATGCCCTTCTACTATGTGATGATTGCTCCCCATATCTACGACAACTCGATGGATATTGCCTATCCTCTCTTCGTGGAGAATCAGGTGAAGGCCTTAGAGAAGATTCCCAACTCGGGTATGGCCGCGACGACCGATATTGGCGACGAGTTCTGCATCCACCCTGCCAAGAAGTTTGAGGTGGGTCAGCGTCTGGCCGCTCTGGCTTTGGCTAAGACATATGGTCAGTTGGGATTCGAAGCTGATGCGCCGCAAATGGCTGCATATAGTATCAAGGATGGCAAGGCCGTAATCACTATGTCGCACTGCTCGGGCGGTCTTACTCCCAAGCACGAGGAGATTATCGGCTTCGAGATTGCTGGTGCCGACAAGGTATTCCATAAGGCGCAGGCTACTCTCTCGGCTACTTCGGAGGTGACCGTGTGGAGCGACGAGGTCAAGCAGCCCGTGGCTGTACGTTACTCGTTCCGTAACTTTGCGCCGGGTAATCTGAAGAATATGTTTGGTATCCCAGTTATCCCGTTCCGCACCGACGACTGGAACGATGTAAAGTAGGGGCTGTGCCTTTTTAGGCCTAAGATTGAAAATAGTCCGTTGAACCATGTTGTTCGACGGACTTTTTGTTTTAGGCATATTGGCTCAGGGCTTAAAAATGTAGATTTTTGCGTTTTGAAAAATAATAATTTCATTTATGTATCGTTAGATGAAAAAAAATGTGTAATTTTGCACGATTATTACCCTGCAAGGCAGTAATTAAGTAGTTGTTATGAAACAAAAGATATCATATATATCGGCTTTTGTGGTCATTGTTGCGGCATTTTGCGGATGCTCGTCAATGCAGCAGGTCATCAAATCTGGTAATGCAGAGTTGATGTACGATCACGCATTGCTCTATTACGAGGCCGAGAAGTGGACCAAGTCTATCACATTGCTGGAGACCTGTGAGTCGGCTTTCCGTGGAACCATCAAGGAGGACTCTGTAGCCTTCTTCAAGGCGCGTAGTTACTTCAAGAATATGGACTATTCGATGTCGTCAACGCTCTTCGACGAGTTCCGTCGCAGTTTCGGTCGTTCGGCTTTCATCGAGGATGCCGAGGCGATGTATGCCATCAGCCTCTACAATATGTGTCCTCCTCCCGAGCGTGATCAGACGATGACAAGTCAGGCCATTATCGCCATCTCGGAGTTTATGAGCCACTATCCCAACAGCGAGCAGTTGCACCTGTTCTCAGAGATGACCAAGGAACTCACATGGCGTATGCACGAGAAGGAGTTCGTTAATGCCTATACTTACTTCAAGATCGAGCGCTACAATTCGGCTATTGTCGCTTTCCGCAATGCCCTGAAGAAGTATCCCGATTCGCACCGCCGCGAGGATCTGATGTATCACATCGTGATGTCGTCATTCCTGCTGGCCGAGAACTCGATCGAGACAAAGCAGCTGGACCGCTACCTGTCGACGCTGGATTCATACATGACCTTTATCATGGAGTTCCCCGAATCTAAGTACAAGAATGAGCTTGAGCGCGTGGCTGAGACAACACGCCGATTTATTGATAAGAACCAGAAGGAAGAATAACAACGAAAATCATATATAAAGATGGAGATCAAGAAGAACATTCCCAACAACACGATTACTCGCAAACTTGTCGATCTGGATAAGGATACGGGTAATATCTACGAGAGTATCAATATCATTGCTCGTCGTGCTAATCAGATTTCTACCGAGCTTAAGGCAGAGCTCAATCGTAAGTTGGCTGATTTCTCATCGCCTACCGATACTATGGAGGAGACCTTCGAGAATCGTGAGCAGATCGAGATTTCACGTTACTACGAGCGCTTGCCCAAGCCTGTGATCATCGCTACCGAGGAGTTCCTCGACGATGAGATCTATTACCGCAAGGGCGATAAGTAGTAAATAATCTTATTTGGCCACCACTCTCTGCTCTCTGGAGCCGAGTGCGTAGCCAGATTAATATAGAGGGATTCCTCGAAAAATCCTTTTATATATGTTAAAGGGAAAACATATCATTTTAGGAGTTACGGGTAGCATAGCCGCTTATAAGTCGGCTGTGCTTTGCCGTTTATTGGTCGGCGCAGGTGCCGAGGTCAAAGTGGTTATGACATCGCTTGCCAAGCAGTTCATCACGCCCCTTACCATGGCTACTCTCTCGAAACACCCCATACTGGTTGATTTCTTCAATCCCGAGAATGGTGAGTGGAATTCGCACGTGAGTCTGGGTGAGTGGGCAGACCTATATCTGATTGCCCCCGCTACGGCCAATACTATGGCCAAGATGGCCACGGGCGTAGCCGACAATCTGCTGCTTACGACTTATCTCTCGGCGCGTTGTCCCGTAGCCATTGCTCCTGCTATGGATCTCGATATGTATGCTCATACGGCTACGCAGCGTAATATGGCGCAGCTCAGAGCCGATGGTGTGCATATCATCGAGCCGGGTTCGGGCGAACTTGCAAGCGGTCTTGTCGGCAAGGGACGCATGGCCGAGCCGCAGGATATCCTCAAGGCCGTGGAGGCCCTGTTCAGCGAAAAAAAAAAGAGCTTAGAGGGTAAGCGCTTTCTGGTGACCGCCGGTGCCACCATTGAGCCTATCGACCCTGTACGTTATATCTCGAACCACTCTTCGGGCAAGATGGGCTATGCCATTGCTGAGGCTTTGGTGCAGCGCGGAGCCGAGGTGACACTTGTAAGCGGTCGCACGGCGCTTGATAAGCCCGAGGGCGTTGAGAGGGTGGATGTGCTATCGGCTGAAGAGATGTACGAGGCTTGCGTTGAGCGTTTTCAGCAGATGGATGGCGCCGTTATGTGTGCTGCCGTGGCGGATTATACCCCTGCGGTGGTCGCTGACGAGAAGCTTAAGAAGAGCGACAGTGATATGTCGATTGCTCTTAAGCGTACGAAGGATATTGCCGCTGCGCTGGGTGCGCAGAAGGGCTCTCGTGTGCTGGTTGGCTTTGCTATGGAGACGCAGAATGAGCGTGAGAATGCACAGTCGAAACTTCAGCGCAAGAATTTTGATTTCATCGTTCTGAACTCCCTGCGTAAGGAGGGTGCTGGATTCCGTGGCGATACCAATATTGTGACACTCATCGATGCGCATGAGCAGGTGGAGCTCCCACTTATGAGCAAGCATGATGTGGCCGAACACATTGTAGATAAAATAGAGACCTTGTTATAAATTTATGCTACGACGACTTACCGTTGAGAACTATGCTCTGATCGAGCGACTGGATCTCGAACTCGACTCTCACCTCAATATCATTACGGGTGAGACGGGTGCGGGTAAGTCCATCCTGCTCGGTGCACTGGGGCTGCTGCTCGGCAATAAGAATGAGAGCGGTACGTTGCGAGATGAGTCGCGTAGTTGTATCATCGAGGGTACGTTTGACGTCGAGGGCTATGGTCTGGAGCCCATTTTCGAGGAGAACGATATCGACTACGAGCCGCAGACCGTCATCCGCCGCATGATCTCTGCGTCGGGCAAGAGCCGTTCATTTGTGAACGATATGCCAGTGCCGTTGAGCGTTTTGCGTGATCTTGGCGTGCGCCTTATCGATATCCACTCACAGCATCGTAATATGATTCTTTCGGATGAGGCTTTCCGTACGTCGGCTCTTGATACGCTGGCAGAGTCGGTGGAGCAGGTCGGGGAGTATCGCACACTGTATGCCGAGTTGCGAGCTGCTGAGCGCGAGGCTGAGCGCATGGTCGCGGAGGCCGAGTCACTGCGTAAGGATGAGGAGTGGCTACGTTATCAGGTCGAGGAGTTTGAGGCGGCGGCACTGAAGGAGGGCGAGCTGAAGGAGGCCGAGAGTGAACTCTCGGTGCTGGAGAATGCCGATCAGATAGGCGAAGCACTGACTATGGTGCGAAATATACTGGATGCCGACGAGGTGGGTGTCCTGGAGCAGTTGGCATCGGCCGAGAATGCCGTGCGTTATGTGAGTCGTAACTACCCTGCAGGCGAGGAGATAGCTGCGCGTCTGCACTCTGTGGTGGCAGAGCTTAAGGATCTGGGGCAGGTGGTGGCTGATGATTCCGAGCGCATTGATGCCAACCCCGAGCGTTTGCAGTATTTGACCGAGCGAGTAAATCTTATCTACTCGCTCAGTCAGAAACACCGTGTGCAGACCCTCGAAGAACTTCTCTTAGTGCAGGAGCGTCTGTCGGCGCAGTTGCATGCTATTACGCATAGCGATGAGGCGCTCGAGCAGCAGCAGAGAAAGATCGCGGCACTGCGCGAGAAGGCTACAAAGAGCGCAAAGAAGATCGCAGCACTGCGCGAGAAGGCTGCAAAGTCGATGTCGAAGAGTATCGAGCAGAGCCTTACGCAGTTGGGTATGCCCGAGGCTCGTTTTGTTGTGGAGGTTGCCGATGCTGGTGAGTTGCTTGCATCGGGTAGCGACCGCATCCGTTTTATGTTCTCAGCCAATGCCCGCATGGCGCCGCAGCCCGTCGAGAAGATCGCTTCGGGCGGTGAGATTTCGCGCGTAATGCTCTCGTTGAAGGCTCTTCTGGCCGAGAAGTCAAAGTTGCCCACAATCATTTTCGATGAGATCGATACCGGCGTGTCTGGCCGTATTGCCGATGCTATGGGCGATATTATCAGCTCGCTGGGCGAGAATATGCAGGTCGTTGCCATTACCCACCTTCCGCAGGTGGCATCGAAGGGCAAGTCGCATTTTGTTGTCTATAAGGAGCAGAGCACTACGCACCTTACACGTCTGGGTGAGGATGATCGTATTACTGAGATTGCCAAGATGTTGTCGGGTAGCCAGATTACCTCGGCAGCCATGTCGCAGGCTCGCATCCTGCTCGGCGTAGAGCCCAAGACCACACTCTTCTAACACTACTAACCCCTACCTATATGAAAAAACTACTCTTTGTAGCCCTCACGGCTATATCTATTGTCGGCGTATCGTGTAGCGAGCGCTATGAGTTAAAACAATCATTAAAGGCAGCTCTTGAGGTGGCTGTTGAGCAGGATAAGGCACAGGCCGAGGTTATGCTTGAGCTTCAGGGCGAGATGCCCAAAACATTTGAAAATGGCAAACTTGTGACGGCCAACATACGCTGGTGGACAAGCGGTTTCTTCCCGGGTTCGCTGTGGCTACTGTATGAGCACACGGGTGATGAAGAGTTGCGTCAGTATGCCGAGCATTTTACCTCTCGTCTGGAGTCATTGAAAGATTATACCGGCACGCACGATTTGGGCTTTATGGTCTTCTGCTCATATGGTAATGGCTATCGTCTGACGGGCAATGAGGCGTATAAGGATGTGATTAATCAGGCTTCGGCGTCGCTCGCAACACGTTTTAACGAGACCGTTGGCTGCATTCGTTCATGGAATACAGGCCGTAAGGAGCACCCCGAGGAGGATTATATCGTCATCATCGACAATATGATGAATCTCGAGATGCTGGAGTGGAGCGGTTATTACGATCTGGCTCGCAAGCATGCCGACACGACTATTGCAAATCATTTCCGCGATGACTATAGCACCTATCACGTTGTGACATACAACGAGCTTACGGGCGATGTTACCGACAAGCGCACGGCGCAGGGTGATGCCGACGCTTCTGCCTGGTCGCGTGGTCAGGCATGGGGTTTGTATGGTTACACGATGATGTATCGAGTAACGGGTCTGGAGCGTTATCTCGAGCAGGCCGTACATATTGCCGACTATCTTATTCCCCGCCTTCCCGAGGATGCTATCCCCAACTGGGATTTCGATGCCGAGAAGCAGATGAAGGACTCATCGGCTAGTTCGATTATGGCCTCGGCGCTGATCGAGCTCTATGGTCATACGGGTAATAAGGAGTATCTCGCAGTTGCCGAGCGTCAGCTTCGCTCGCTCTCGTCGCCCGCATATCTTGCGGCGGTGGGTGAGAATGGTAACTTCATTCTCAAGCATGGCACGGGTCACCTGCCCGCAGGTACAGAAGTGGATGTGCCCCTGACCTATGGCGATTACTACTTTATCGAGGCTGCGATGCGTTATCTGGCTTTGTAGGAGGAGTATAAGTAATATCTTAAGGAGTCTGCATGTGTGGTGCAGGCTCCTTTTGTTTTTAGTGAATTGGTCATTTTGTAGCCAAATGATTGTGATAGGGTGGATTGCTGACCTTTGGTGGTAGGGTAGTGTTCTATATGTGCAGCAGGGTGAATAACAGCGCTCGAAAACGGTTAAATTTGCTTATGCAATAAGTAAAACTTAATTTTTGTTGAGATATGAAACTACTATTTGTCGGCGGTATTGGCACCAGCGAAATCCTACTCATCGTCTTTGTTCTATTGTTGCTCTTCGGCGGTAAGAAACTCCCCGAACTTATGCGAGGCTTGGGGCGTGGCATACGCGATTTTAAGGATGCCGTAAACGAGCCTGTTGAGGAGATTAAGAAGACGATTGAGGAGTAACGATGCGCTCTATCATCAATCCTGAATATCTTCATCTGCGCGATTTTCTTCTTGCACTGCCCGAGCGCTTCGATGAGCTGGAGTGTGATGAGGTGCTGCATACGGGACGTAATGAGGTGCGTCTATATACAGTTGCAGGGGTAAGGATTGTGGTGAAGAATTTTGCCCGTATCTCGAGGCTCAATCGTGTTGTGTATGGTCTTTTACGGCCGAGTAAGGCCGTAAGAGCATATCGCTATGCCCACTGCCTGCTTGCAATGGGCATTGATACTCCTGTGCCCATAGCCGCTATTGACGTGCGCGCAGGAGGCGTATTGCGACATAGCTTTTTCGTCTCGTTGTATTCGGAGTATGAGTCGTTGGATATCTTGAACCATTATCCAGAGCAGCCATTGGAACCATTGTTGGATGCACTTACTGATTTTCTGATCAAGATACACGATTGCGGTGTGCTGCACGATGATCTGAACGCTTCCAATATATTGTATCGAAAAGTTGATGAGGGATATTACCTCTTTCAACTAATTGATATCAATCGCCTTCGGTTTCGCAGTCGTATTTCTCGTAATGAGCGTCTGAAGAATCTGCGAAAGCTGTGCTGTAAGCCTGTGGCTTATTTCTACATTCTTGGCCGTTATGCCCAGCAACTCAATGCGCGAGAGGAGGCTTTTCAACTACGAGGTATGAGCCTGCGGCTGCAGGAGGACATCAAGCACAATTTGAAGATGCGTATTCGACGCAAGATAGGCCATTAGCGACTATCCTCGCAATGCGAATAACTACTCCGCGGGAGCTTTGTAGTCAAGTCTATATGATGGCTTCTCTGCTGTGGGGAAATCCTTGGGAACAGGCTGCGTGACCTTGCCCGTAGCAGCCCATTCGGCACCACGTAGCAGCAGAGTCTGGAATCCAGCGCACTGCATAGCAGGGTTATTATCTGCAGTTGGACCGCAATGACCCAACATTAGGTGGAAAATACGAGCCTTGCCGTAATCGACCGTAAATACCAATGGCTCCTCGCGACCCGAGCCGCCACGCTTTGCGTCGGCATAACCCGAGTAGAGCAAATCCTTGATATTGGCAGGACCTCGCATGCGGTCATACATCTCATCACGACCGTGCATCCATCCGTCGGGCAACCCCTTCACGATGGGATGAGTGGTGTTGCGGGCATGCATCGGATACTCTCGCTCCGAGCCGTGCGAACCGCCTGGTCCAGCGCTATAGTCGAGCGTGGGCTTGCCATCCACCAGATAGTAATATGGTCCAGCCGTTTCATTGCGGTTCTCCCATCCGCCGAGGGCGATAATCTTATTAAACTCCTCCCACTGGGCAAAAGCATTGTCGGCTGCGTGGTATATCACCACACCACCTCCTGCCTGGACATACTCCAGAAATGCTGCGTCGGTCTCTGCCGGCCAGCGGTCACCATTGTAGTCGAGAACCACTACGTCGTAGTCGCTGAAGTTGGGATGGAATGTACTCATATCGCCGCCAGCCTTGGCCGTAAGAGCGATATCAGCAGTGAATAGTCCCGACTCATTGAGAATCTTCTGCAGAACCAGGTGGCTAACCTGCCAGTTGTGGTTGTTCTGTCCTGAGATGATAAGCGCCTTGATGGGCTCGTGGCTACATGCGGGCGTAAAAGCTACGATGGTAGCGAGTAGCAGTAGGGTAAAAAGTCGTTTCATAGGAGTTAGTTTTCTACAAATTTACTCTTTTCTTGGCAAGCAGCAAAAAAATAGGGCACTTATTCAGCGCCCTATCTTCATATATGGTGTCTTAGATTACATCATGCCACCCATGCCACCCTGGGGCATTGCGGGCATAGGAGCCTCCTTGGGAATGTCAGCGAGTACACACTCCGTAGTGAGGAACATCGATGCGATAGATGCAGCGTTCTCCAATGCTACGCGTGAAACCTTTGTGGGGTCGATGATACCAGCCTCGAACATATCCTCGTAGCGGTCATCACGGGCATTGTAACCAAATGCACCTGTGCTCTCCTTAACCTTGTTCACTACAACTGAACCCTCGCCGCCGGCGTTGGCTACGATCTGGCGCAGGGGCTCCTCGATAGCACGCTTAACGATCTGGATACCTGTTGTCTGATCCTCGTTATCACCCTTAAGGTTCTCCAGAGCAGCTACGGCGCGGATGTATGCCACACCACCACCCGGTACGATACCCTCCTCAACGGCAGCACGTGTTGCAGCCAGGGCGTCATCTACGCGGTCCTTCTTCTCCTTCATCTCTACCTCGGTAGCAGCACCAACGAAGAGTACGGCAACACCACCTGAGAGCTTAGCCAGACGCTCCTGCAACTTCTCGCGGTCGTAGTCAGACTTGGCCACCTCCAGCGATGCACGGATCTGTGCGATGCGAGTGTCGATAGCCTCCTTGTCGCCACTACCATCTACGATTGTAGTAGTCTCCTTGTTCATCGATACCTTCTCGGCAGCACCAAGCATCTCAACGGTTGCATCCTCCAGACGCATACCCTTGTCGGCTGAGATTACAGTACCACCAGTGAGGATTGCGATATCCTCGAGCATATCCTTACGACGGTCGCCAAAGCCCGGAGCCTTACATGCCGTTACCTTCAGCGTGCCACGCAACTTGTTCATTACCATTGCAGAGAGAGCCTCGCCATCAACATCCTCAGCGATGATCAAAAGCGAGCGGCCATTCTGCGCCACGGGCTCCAGTACGCCCATGATCTCCTTCATTGTAGAGATCTTCTTGTCGGTGATAAGGATCAGGGGCTTCTCCATCTCGGCTGACATCTTCTCAGTGTCGGTCATAAAGTAAGCCGAAATGTAGCCGCGGTCGAACTGCATACCCTCAACTACATCTACGTGAGTCTCGGTGCCCTTTGCCTCCTCTACGGTGATAACACCCTCGTTGTTCACCTTTGCCATAGCCTCCGCGATGAGTGAACCGATGTTCTTGTCGTTGTTGGCAGAGATTGTAGCCACCTGCTCGATCTTTGAGATGTCGTTGCCAACCTCCTGTGAGATCTTCTTCAACTCGTCGATAACGATGTCTACAGCTTTGTCCATACCACGCTTCAAATCCATAGGATTAGCACCCGCAGTAACGTTCTTCAAACCTACACCGATCAGCGCCTGTGCCAATACGGTAGCAGTTGTGGTACCGTCACCAGCATCGTCGTTTGTCTTCGATGCTACCTCGCGAACCATCTTCGCACCCATGTCGGCGAACTTGTTCTCTAACTCAACCTCCTTAGCAACTGTTACACCGTCCTTGGTGATCTGGGGAGCGCCAAACTTCTTGTCGATGATAACGTTACGACCCTTGGGGCCCAATGTTACCTTTACTGCATTTGCCAGGGCATCAACACCCTCCTTGAGAAGGTCGCGTGCCTCTACATTATATTTGATATCCTTTGCCATTGTTTTCTCTTTTGTTTTGTGTTATACGCTTCGTAGATTAGCAGATAGCCAAAATATCGCTCTGCTTCATGATCAGATAGTCGGTACCATCAACGTTGATCTCGGTGCCAGCATACTTGCCGTAAAGAACGGTGTCGCCCTCCTTAACCTCCATCTTAACCTCTGCGGTGCCGGGGCCTACGGCTACTACCTTACCCATGAGGGGCTTCTCTTTAGCTGTGTCGGGAATAAACAGACCACCTGCGGTCTTCTCCTCTGCCGGATTGGGCAATACCAATACACGGTCTGAAAGCGGTTTGATTGTCATAGTTCTTTATGTTTTTAGTTTATAATTTGTATTCTGTTTATTATGAGTTGCAAATCTGTACGTTTTATGAGCAACAGATGTGCCAAACTGTTTTTGGCATATATTTCTGTCATCCCGTGTGGCGTGGTGTGTCATTTTGTCATGCGGGAGTGTAAAAATCTGCCTTTTATAAAGGTTTCTGCCATTTGAAGTGTAAAGTTTGCAAAATTATTTTTAATTTTATCCGATTTTTTGATTTTATTATGAAAAAACTTTTGGCACTCTGCATTTTTGCATCATTTATAATCCTTACCTCTACCGTAGCACATGCTGTCGAGTATGATCGTCTGGCTCCGCATCCGCGTCTGATGCTGCACTCGGGCGACATCACGGCCATGCGAGCGCTGCGTACAACCTCTGTGGCCGGACGTGCCGTCCATGAGAAGATTCTCTCTGCGGCCGAGCGTTCGATTGATCAGGCTGTGGCTACCGATCGGGCGGAGATCGAGCCCATGGAGGTGCTGGAGCGTATTTTCTTCCTCTCATATAGCTATCTTACCAGCGATGATATGCGCTATGCACGTCGTGCCGAGCAGGAGATGCTCGCCATAAGTGCTATGTCGGAGTGGGGTGCTGATACGAAGGATGTGGCAACGCTCACGATGGCGCTCTCGATTGGTTACGATTGGTTGTATCGAGCCTTGCCTGTGCATTCGCGCAGCATCATCGGCACGGCAATCTACGAGAAGGCTCTGCTGCCGCTGGAGGGTGTGGCCATGAACGATACGATGGGCAATGTAGGTATGCTCTTTGGCGCTGTAGCTACGGCCGACCGTGCTCCCGAGTTCTGCAAGACGATGATCAATAAATATATCGAGGCCGGTGAGCAGATTCTCTCATCGCGCAGTGGCGATATTGCCCGCATTGATGAGTGGAGTCGGGATGTGGCACTTCAGGCTATGATGTATGAGACCCTCTCCGTTGCATTGGAGGGTAATGGCCCTGCACCCAGCCTGGAGGCATTGCAGCGTGAGGCTGACAAGCTGAACTATCTGGTTGCTCCCTCGCGACTCTACTATAATTATGGCGGTATGCAGGCTGAGGCCAAGTGTATCCCCGCCAAGTATTGGGTTGCCGAGCGTTGTGGCAATAGCTCACTTGTTGCTACGGATGAGATGCTTGCTGCCGAGGGCTCCTTTGTTGAGGATTACACCTTGCCACTATATGTGATTCTTGCCGCTGGCAATGATTATTCGCGCTCAAAGCTGCCCAACGCCAAGAGCTGGCACGACGATGATGTTGTTGTCTATCGCAGTGGCTGGGACAGGTCGAGCACCTATCTGGCCGTTAAGGGCGGTGATGCGGCATCTGCCGGAACATATGTTCTGGAGACGGGCGGTGTGCGCTGGACCACGCTCACGGGCGGCGTTGATGGTCGTCTGGTTATCGATGGAGTCAGCAGCGATGGCAATGGCGAGGCACACGTGCGAGAGGTGTTCGATGCATCGCGCCACCATGGAGCTACGGTCGATCTGTCGGCTCTCTATTCGGCACAGGCCAGAGGTGTTGTGCGCACGGTAGAACTCGGCAAGGGAGATAAACTCACCGTTACGGATCAGGTGACGTGTGGCTCACAGCCCGCTACCATCGAGTGGTCGATCACTACGGCTGCTCAGGCCGAGGTGCAGTCGGCCAATACCATCTGCCTGAAGCAGGATGGGCAGACTATGTATCTGAAGGTGCGTAGTCGCGGACAGATCGAGGCCAAGATCTGGCCCGATGCCAATGGTGCACGTCGCGTAGGCTTTGTTCTTACGGCTGGCGCAAATAGCAATCAGAATATCGAGGTTACATTCTCTTCGCAGGCTGGAGGCAAGGGCTTGCAGATTTCGTTGCCCCGCCTGAACTTTAGACGTAAATAACCTATCGTGGTGATATAAGGCTCGTTGCGATGGCTTGATGCGCAGGCAACGTATTGCGATAACCACTTTTGTGAAAAATTTTCGGCGATTTATTTGGAAAAGACGTCGAAACCATCTATATTTGCACACCGATTTGAGAGATCAAGTCGTACATGGTGGATGTAGCTCAGTCGGTTAGAGTGACGGATTGTGGTTCCGAAGGTCGTGGGTTCGAATCCCATCTTCCACCCAAAGGTAGATGCTCCAGCATTGCTGGAGCATTTTTTTTATGAAAACATTGGGCGACAGATTTTCTGTCGCTTTTTTTTGAGAAAGCGAGTCGGAGTGAAATAAATTTCAA
>JAFOXS010000173.1 GCA_017391665.1 Alistipes sp.
GATATGCGTTACCGAATGTGGCAGAACGGAGAACTTAAATGCGATATGGAACATCGTTCATTCGTTTTCAAACTCCTCAAACTCGCATCCCTGGGTGGAGCGAAGGCTATAATTCAAACGGCGGATGTGGCAATGAATATAGAGGAGTCTGGCGACAACATAATAGCTAAAGCTGTTAATGAAGATAGTTCTGTAGAACTTGGAGGAGTATTTTCTCGTCAAAATGGAGAGTTATTTGAGTGTGGTGCAAGAATGCACCTTGGAAATGGCGAATGGGTAAAAGTATTGTCGGCTAAGATAAAATACAACTATCCTATCACCGTTGAGCAGATAACCGCTACTCCTTCGAAATAAAACAAAAGAGGTTGCCTAACACTTCAGTCGGGCAACCTCTATTCTATATGTATCAGCTGACTTACTTGGCAATCTGTGCAATAGACTCCAAATTCTTGGGATTGTCAATTCGCTTACCCTCGGGGGTATAGACATACTTGATGCGGTCGGCGAAGTACTCCTCAACCTTACCGCGAACAACCTTCATCGTACTGTTAACCAATCCGTTCTGCTCGGTGAAGGCCTCGCCCACGATAGCCAGCGCACCGGGCAACCAGCGGTCGGGGAACTCGTCGGCATACTCTCCACCTGTGCGGTACTTATCAACCTCAGCGCCTATAGCCTTGGCAGCCTTACGCAGTGACTCCTCGTCGGTGGCACCATTCAGCAGCTGACGCATAGCATCACGCGAGGGAACAACGATAGCCGAGGTGTAGGGGTTCTGGTTGTTATAGATGATAATCTGGTCAATCAGCGGCGACTTATCAACGATAGCCTCCTCCATACCCTCGGGGCTGTACTTCTCGCCATCGGCCGAGATCAAGAGGCTCTTGAAGCGACCCAGAACGTAGAGGAAACCATCCTCACCCATATAGCCCATATCGCCCGTGTAGAGCCAGCCATCCTTAACGGTGTCGGCTGTAGCTGTGGGGTTTTTCCAGTAGCCTGCCATGACGTTCTCGCCCTTGATAACGATCTCACCCTTTACGCCTACGGGCATCTCGCGACCCTCATCGTCCATAATCTTGAGCTCCAGAGGCTGGATAACCTTACCCGAAGAGCCGAAGCGGTGACGACCTGCACCCAGCGAGTTAGCCGAGATGATGGGTGTAGCCTCCGACAGGCCATAACCCTGCAACATAGGCATACCTACAGCGTAGAAGAAGCGCTGCAGCTCCGAATCGAGAAGCGCACCACCGCCCACGAAGAACTTGATGTTGCCACCAAATCCCTGACGTACCTTCTCAAAGAGAATCTTATCGAACAAAGCAACCAGCGGCTTAAGGATAAAGCGCCAGCCCTTGCCCTTGTTAAGACCATCCTGATTATACTCGTAGGCAACCTTCAGTGCAAACTTAAAGAGTTTCTCCACCTTGGGACCTTGCTTCTTTATCGAGGTCTCGATAGACTTACGGAAGTTCTTAGCCAAAGCGGGAACTGACAACAGTACGTGAGGCTTCACCTCCTTGATATTCAGGGGTACGTTCTTCAATGTCTCCATCGGAGTGCGACCTACCTGCGTGGTAGCTACCGAAGCGCCACAAGCCACCATGATATAGAAACCTGCTACGTGTGCAAAGCAGTGATCCAGAGGCAGGATGATGAACATC
>JAFOXS010000184.1 GCA_017391665.1 Alistipes sp.
GCGAGCGACCTCCGACAATCATCACAAGCAACACGCCGATGCATATTCCTGCGGCCCATCGCAGAGCCTTCTTGATGCGGGCCGTGTCAGCATCCTCAGCCACTACACGAGCAATGCCCAGAGCTGCCAGCAGAGGCACGGTCCACTGCATGACAACGAGTGCCATCGACAGAGTGCGGAACTTATTGTAGCCGGGCAGATAGTCGAATAATAATTCAGTGAACCACATCAGGTTATTACCCCACGACATGAGCAGCGTAAATACCGATGCGCCCACAATCCACCATCGCTGACGCGAGGGCAGAAGCCACAACGCCATAATGGCCAGGAAGATTGTCGCTGCACCCAGATATGTCGGGCCAGCCGTGTAGGGTTGTGCGCCACGATAGCGGGGCATATATTGCGCCATCTGCTCCAGTCCGTACTCCTTGAGCGACTCCGCCACAGGACCGTCCACAGCAAAGGTGTCGGTCGAAGCGCCACCCATAAAGTCGGGCACGAACATATTAAGGCTCTCGGCACGACCATAGCTCCATGCCGTAGCATACTCCAGATCCAGTCCGTCGGTGCCACTTGTGGCATCCTTTTCGACAAGCTCCGAGCCGCCGCGGATGGTCTCCTTCTGATGCTGCATTGTCTGCCACAGGGGCGAGAGGTTCGAGCCTACTCCCAGTATTCCCGCAGCCAGCAGTATACCCGTACGCTTTGCGAAAGTATTGAGACTCTTCTCACGCCATGCGAAGATGCCTTCGCTGAGCCACATAGCGGCCATGGCGATAAGGAAATAATATGTAATCTGGGGATGGTTAGCACCGATTTCGAGCGAGGTGAACAGAGCCGTCAGAGCTCCTCCGACCCACATGTTGCGACGCAGGGTGTAGTATGCTCCGGCCATCATCAGCGGAGCATAGACCAGCGCCCACATCTTGGTGATGTGGCCCGCACCGATAATGAGCAGGAAGTATGTCGAAAAGCCATAGGCCAGCGCCGCTACAAGTCCCACCCAGGGGCTGAGGCCGAAGAGCAGCATTGCCACCCACATAGCCGTCATTGCGAAGAAGAGGAACGAGGCGGGCGTGTCGATAATCTTCACCACTTTGCCTATGGTGCCCTTTACGGCCTGCGAGGGGTACTTCACATTGATCAGGAAAGCGGGCATACCGCCAAACATACCTCCCGTCCACTGTGCATCCTCGCCCGTGGCCTCACGGTTGTCGAGAATATCCTTGGTCATGCCATCGTACTGTTGCACATCGTGTTGGATGAGTACCTCGCCACTCATCTGCGGTGAGCAGTAGAGGATTGCCAGCAGAAAAAAGAGCGCAATGGCGATAGCCGTAAAAATTGTATTTTTGCCTATTTCGGAATTAAATTTCATCTTATATTTAATTTACTGCGTCAAAGTTACGAAAAACATTCTTTTTTCGAGGTGTAATTGCGAAAAATTACTATATTTGCAGAGTAAAGTGCATTTATTAAACGCAACTGCATGGTTTCTATTGATTCGATTCGTACCCCAATTTTAGCCGACCTGGAGGCTTTTGATGAGTTTGTTCGTGATCACTTCTCATCCGATGGCCGCCTTATGTCGGAGATGATTGCCCACGTTCTCTCATCTCGTGGCAAGGGCGTACGTCCCATCATTGTATTGCTCTCGTCTATACTCACTTCATCGGCCAATAATCGCCAATGGGTTGAGGGTGAGCGTAATTGCACTATGCGTACCTATCTTGCCGCCATGATGGTGGAGATGCTGCACACCGTATCACTCATTCACGACGACGTTATCGACAACTCCGACCAGCGTCGTGGCCGTCCCTCGGTCAATGCCCTGTGGCAGTCGCGCAACGCCGTGGTGCTTGGCGACTACCTGCTGGCTCGCACGATGAGCCTCGGCATGGAGAGCGCACAGTACGATCTGGTGTCGCACATCATCGGCTCGGTGGCTACACTCTGCGAGGGTGAGGTGCTGCAGAGTCAGCATGCAACCGATATGGATACTTCGCGTCAGGACTATCTGGAGATTATATACAAAAAGACGGCCAGCCTTATCAGCATCAGTGCCTCGGCAGGTGCTGTGTCGGTGATGTCTCCGCGCGAGGATGTGCAGCGTATGCGTCGTTTCGGCGAGGCGCTCGGTATGGCCTTCCAGATTCAGGATGATATTCTGGATTACAGCCGCTCGGCACAGACGGGCAAGCCCTCGAACAATGATCTGCGCGAGGGAAAGATTACCCTGCCTCTTATCGAGGTGCTGGAGCAGTGTTCGTCGGCAGAGCGTGAGCAGTTGCTCTCAAAGCTCCGCCAGTGCAAGACCGATGAGTCGGCTGTGGATTATATTCAGAATGTGGTAGAGTCAACCGGCGGACTGGCCCTTGCAGCCCGCTCGATGCGCAAGTATGTCGATCGTGCAACGTCGATTCTGGCCGAATATGACGACTCGCCTTATCGTGCCGCGCTGGTCAACCTCTGTGCCTACGTTACCGAGCGTGACCGTTAGGATGGGTGTTTTAAGACGGGTGATTTGAAAAGTACACTAAGTAACAGGAAATAAAAAACTTATTAATATAATTTTTTCACTAATCTAAAATTTTTTATGGAAACAAAACAGAAAAGTAATGTTTTTGCGATTGGTGTGATGTTCTTGCTCTTCTTTATGATCGCATTCGTAACGAACTTCGCAGGTTCTATGGGTGTTATCGTACAGAATCAGTTCGGCGCATCTAACGCAATGGCCCAGTTGGGTACTTTGGCAAACTTCATCGCTTATGCTTGTATGGGTATCCCCGGTGGTTTGATCCTCAAGCGTAAGGGTTACAAGTTCACCTCACTGTTGGCTGCTGCCATCGGTTTCGTAGGTGTAGGTATCCAGTTCGCATCAGGTTACGCTGAGTCTTTCGGTGTATACGTACTCGGTGCATTCGTAGCAGGTTTCTCTATGTGCTTGCTCAACCTCGTTGTTAACCCCATGTTGAACACTCTCGGTGGTGGTGGTAACCGCGGTAACCAGCTCATTCAGCTCGGTGGTTCTTGCAACTCTATCGGTGGTACTATCGCTCCCATCTTCCTTGGTTATTTGATCGGTGGTCAGGCTGCTACTGCAAGTGTAGGTGATGCTGCTCCCGCAATGATCGCTGCTATGGCTATCTTTGCTTTGGCATTCGTTATCATCGGCCTTTCAGCTATTCCCGAGCCTCACATGGAGACTGCAGAGGAGAAGGCTGCACGTTTGAGCGGCAATGCAAAGAAGGATCCCCACGGTCCTATGTCATTCCGTCACTTCGTAATGGGTGCAATCGCTATCTTCTTCTACGTAGGTGTTGAGGTAGGTATTCCTAACATTGCTAACCTCTATATGTCTAACCTCGACTGGGTAGGTCCCACAGTTGCTGGTACTTTGGTAGGTTTCTACTGGTTCCTGATGATGTGCGGTCGTCTGGTAGGTGGTGCAGTTGGTGGCAAGGTTTCTTCAAAGGCTATGCTTTCAACAGTATGTACAGTTGCTATCGTATTCGTATTGGCAATCATGTTCATCCCCGAGACTGTAAAGGTTACTGTTCCCATTGCTAACGTTGAGGTTCCCTTGAGCATGATGTTCATGTTCTTGTGCGGTCTCTGCACATCAGTTATGTGGGGTGCTATCTTCAACCTCGCTGCTGAGGGTCTTGGTAAGTATACTCCCGCTGCTTCTGGTATCTTCATGGCACTCGTTTGCGGTGGTGGTGTATTGCCCTTCATCCAGGGTTTGGTTGCTGACGCTGCCGGCTTCATCAACAGCTACTGGGTAGTAATCATCGGTTTGGGTTACATGCTCTTCTACGCTTTGGTTGGTTCAAAGAACGTAAACAAGGATATTCCCGTAGAGTAATCTTCGGCATAGAATATAGAATGAGGGTCGCTCCATTTGGGGCGACCCTCTCTGTTTTGAGTATGTGTTGCAGCTTACTTCTTCTCGATCTTCAGCGCGAAGCCTCCACCCATAGCCATACGCACCTTCTTTGTGCGGCCATTGAGCGTGCTCTCCGCTTTGTTGTAGTCGCGTGCAATCTTGTTGGCATTCAGGCCATCGACAAACTCCGTTACGCGGTAGTTGCCCTCGCCCAGAAACGAGAGGTCTATCTCCACCTCACGCTCGCCCCAGTTGGTCATGCCTCCTACATACCACACATCACCCGAACGGCGTGCAATGATGCAGTACTCGCCCACCTTGCCGTCGAGTGCCACGGTCTGATCCCATACGGTGGGAATCTTGGCGATGAACTCAGTGCACTCCGGCTCCTTCTCGTAGGCCGTGGGGGAGTCGCAGAGCATGTTGAAGGGAGATTCGAATACGACATACATCGCCAGCTGACGGCAACGTGTACCCTGGCTCATAGGCTCGGCATTGCTGTAGCGGTA
>JAFOXS010000070.1 GCA_017391665.1 Alistipes sp.
GCAAAGAGCATCATCAGTGCAATAAGCAACATCGCGCTCCAGCGTGCCCATGCGTGGTCGTTAAGATTTTTGCGAATAGTTTCTGTCATAATGTTTTTATTTTTATTTGAGTTTTGTTGTCTGTGTCCGAATGTTATTCGTCTGAATTTGGATTACTCATCCGATGAAGTGTAGTAGCGCAGTGCCTCGTAGGCGTTCTCGATGCCCAGCTCGCCAGCCTTCGACAGATCGAGGCAGCCCTTGCGCGTATCCTTCATAAATATCTGCACCAGACCACGGTTGTAGTACGCCTCGCCAAACGAGGGGTTGAGCTCGATGGCTCGCGTGTAGTCGTCGTAGGCCTCGGGCAGCATGTTGGATATGGCGTAGAGGTTGGCGCGGTTGTAGTAGCTATACGCAAAGTCGGGGTAGAGCTTTATGGCCTTGTTTATATCCTCTATGGCATCGTCGTAATTATATGTGCGCGAGCCGCTGTTGCGCAGACGGTTTGCCGGATCGGAGTCGATGGTAATGCGCTGGTAGGAGTTGTCGATCGACGAAATGAAGTCGATCATCTCGGCACGTGTGGTCGAACGGTTCAGGTAAAGGAACGGATTCGACGGGTTGGCCGATATGGCTGATGTAAAGGTGTTTACAGCGTTGGTGTATTGGCGGATTAGCGACTGCGTCACACCTCGCTCGAAGAGCATCTCCCACGAGGGCTCCTGCTGCAGCATCTTCTGTGCCAGCTCACGATCCATCATGATGAGCGAGTCGGGGTCGATGTTGCTCTGACGACGTGAGAGAGCAAGACGGGGATTGCCGATGCGCTGCTTGAAGTCCTCCACGCGCTGTGCATGGTAGAGCATGCTGTTGGCCGTAGATGCCGAGTCGGCATACATGAGCGTAAACTTGAACAGAGGCATAAGACGTGTGCCGGCATCCTGCGAGGCGTTGTTGTCGGTTATGCTCTCGAAGGTGCTGCCCGTAAGTTTTGCGTCGAACGAAAGCAGCTTGTCGAACTTCTGCGTAGTGTCGGCATAGATCGAGTAGGTCGAATCGCTCAGGCGTGACTTGTAGTCCGAGATCTTCTTCTCGGCCGTGTCGCGATCGGCACGTGCACCCTTCGGGTCGCCCATCATAGCACGCAGGTAGCTGCGGTTAAGGTAGGCATTGGCGAAGTCGGGGTAGAGCTTGATGGCCTGCGTATAGTCGTCGATAGCCTTCTTTATCTCGCCCACCTGCGAATAGACTCCTGCACGATTGTAATAGACCAGCACGTTGTTGGGCGAGTACTGCGCCACGCGGTTGTAATCCTCCAGCGCACGGTTGTAGTCGCCAATCTGCGAGCGCACGATGGCTCGGTTGAAGTATGTGAGTGAGTTGGTTGAGTCGAGCTCGATAACGCGGTCGAAGTCGCCCAGCGCAAGCATCGGACGGTTGGTGTCCGAGTAGACCAGCGCACGGTTGAAGTACGAGAGCAGATATGTCGAGTCGTTAAGAATAGCCGTATCGAAATCCTTCTCGGCCTCGTCGAAACGCTTCTGCTGCATGTAGAGTATGCCTCGGCGGTTGTAGCCGTTGGGATCCTCGCGGTTGGTGCGGATGGCGGTGTCGTAGTTCTCGTAGGCCTTGAGCGTATCCTTTAACTGCAGGTAGCAGATGCCTCGGTTGATATAGGCGTCGGCAACCTTCTTCTCCTGACGGATGAACATGTCGAAATCCTCGATAGCCTCCTCGTACTGCTCATTCAGAAGACGCGTAACGCCTCGGCTGTAGTAGGGACCGGGCAGGTCGGGACGCAGTTCGATGGCCTCGTGGAAGTCGTTCAGCGCATCGTCGTAGTTACCCAGACGTGAGCGTGTGATGGCGCGGTAGTTATAGGCGTTGGTGAATACGGGGTTGTGCTCGATTGCCAGCGTGAAGTCGGTGTCGGCACCCAGCAGATCGTCCAGATTGTATTTGGCAATGCCACGCAGGAAGTAACCCTCGTAGGCCTCCGCATCGAAACGCAGCAGCGAATTGAGAATACGAATCGCCTCGGGATAGTTGTTGCGCAACATGAATTGGCGGCCCATCCAGAAGAAATACTCACGGTTGTACTGTGTCGATGCCGAGAAGGCCGACAGTACAATGACCAGAGTGAGTAGTGTTCGTATTATGCTTTTGCGCATGCTTAGTGAGTTTCTTTTTTAACGGCTTGTGATGGGTGTTTATTGCTGGTCGTAACCAAAACGGCGCAGCTGGCGCTCGTTGTTGCGCCAATCCTCCTGCACCTTGACGAAGAGCTGCAGGAAAACCTTCTTCTGCAGGAATCGCTCCATATCCTCGCGAGCCTGCTGGCCTACACGCTTCAGGCGCTCGCCCTTATGGCCAATGACGATGCCCTTCTGCGACTGACGTGATACGTAGATCGTAGCCGAGATGCGGTCGATTGTGGGCTCCTCCTTGTAGGTGTCGATCTCGATCTCGCAGCAGTAGGGGATCTCCTTCTCGTAATTCAGAAGTATCTTCTCGCGGATGATCTCCGAGGCAAAGAAGCGCAGAGTCTTGTCCGTGAGAGTGTCCTTCGGATAGAATGCCTCGCCCTCGGGCAGACGCTCCAGAATGGCATTCAGCACACCCGTCATACCGATCTGCTCCTTGGCCGAGCAGGGGATGATAATGGCCTCGGGAATCTTCGCCTGCCACTGCTCCACAAGTGCCTCAAGGGCTGCGGGGGTGGTAAGGTCAATCTTGTTTATCACGACGATTGTAGGAATGCCGCTGTGGTTCACAC
>JAFOXS010000007.1 GCA_017391665.1 Alistipes sp.
CACCATCATCGCCACGATGTTGGGCTACGCACTTTTCTACTTCGTGCGTAAGAATTTTTCATTCGCCATCCCCGGCCTTGCGGCCGAGTATGGAATCTCGAACACCAGCTTCGGTATCATAATGACCGTCGTGGGACTTATCTATGGTCTTTCACGCTTCCTGAACGGTCTGCTGGCCGACCGCATGAATGGCCGCTGGCATATGTCCATCGGTCTGCTGTTGTGCGTGGCGGCAAGTTTCGCCTTCGGCTTCAGCCCCGCTATTCTGGGCGTGGAGCTGGGTGTTGCACCCCACTCGCTGGTGGTACTCTTTGGCGTGCTGCTGGTGCTGAACAACATCTTCCAGGGTAGTGGTTTTCCTCCCTGTGCGCGTCTTCTGACCCACTGGATTCCGCCTCACGAGCTGGCAACAAAGATGTCGATATGGAACACCTCGCACTCTATCGGAGCGAGCATCCTGGCCGTGTTGTGCGGCTATGTGATGGGCACGATGGGTAGCGATATGACAGGCAACGCCGAGGCTGTGGAGGCTATCCGCACCAACCTCACCACGCTGAATCCCGCCCTGCTCGACAACCCCGCAGAGCTGGAGGCACAGGTGGCAAGCGCTGCGGCCCACGTGGGTGCATGGCAGTGGTGCTTCTGGGTACCGGCGCTCTTCGCACTGGCCGGAGCGGTAGGTCTGGCTATATTCCTTCGCGATACACCCCGCTCGGTGGGATTGCCCGAGCTGGAGGGTACGCACACCAAGGTTGAGAACAACACCAACTCGGCCGAGTACAAGGCATTCTTGCGTGAGAAGGTATTCCGCAACCCCTTGATATGGATTCTGGCCTTTGCCAACTTCTTCGTATATGTAGTGCGCTTTGCCGTTCTGGACTGGGGCCCGAAGTTTTTGCAGGAGGCTCGCGGCATGGATCCCGCCGATGCGGGCTGGATTATCGCCGTATCGGAGATTATGGGTATCGTGGGTATGCTCGTAGCGGGCTGGGCAACGGATAAGTTCTTCCGTGGCCGTGCTCACCGCACCTGCGTATTCTGCATGCTGGGTGCTGCGGTATTTATGGCTATGTTCTACTTCCTCCCCTCGACAAGCCCCGTAGTGGTGCTGGCAGGTGTGCTGGGCATGGTGGGCTTCTTCATCTATGGACCGCAGGCACTGATCGGCATTGCAGCGGCTAACCAGGCCACGAAGAGCGCTGCCGCAACGGCAAATGGCGTGACGGGAATCTTCGGCTACCTGAGTACCTTCGTGTCGGGTCTGGGTATCGGCGCTATGGTCGATTGGGTAAACAAGGTGAACCCCGGTCAGGGCTGGAACTATGTATTCCTGATGATGATTGCAATGGCCGTTGTCGGCATGCTGATATTTATGCTTATGTGGCGTGCAAAGGCTACGGGCTATGATACTGAACAACAACAGGCATAATATGAAACGATTTTTCATTACTATATTTTCGCTTCTGGCACTGATCTCGTGCCAGAAGACGGAGCCTATATTAGGCGTAAGTGCAGAGCGTGTGGAGTACCTTAAAGAAAACTACTCGAAGTTTGTGGCTCTATCGTTTGACGATGGGCCGAGCCTGACGACGATGCAAATGCTGGACGTAATGGAGCGCAATGATGCCCGCGGCTCGTTCTTTATCATCGGCTCACGCATCACCGACAAGACCGAGGCGGCTATGCACCGTGCCGTGAAGATGGGTTGCGACGTGGAGAACCACTCGCTCACGCATCGTCACATGCCCCAGTTTTCGGCCGAGGAGCAGCGAGAGGAGGCGGCACGTACCACGGCTCTGATTGAGCAATATGTAGGTCGCACACCGCAACTCTTCCGCGCGCCATATCTTGATGCCGACTCTGTGACACATGCCGTAGTGCCACAGATATTTATCGGAGGCTTAGGCCCCTCTGACTGGAATAAGGATGTGAGCGTGGAGCAGCGCATCGAGGGCTACCTGAAAGCTGCCGAGGATGGTGTGATATTCCTGATGCACGACTTCGAGGGCAATGGAGCTACAGCCGAGGCACTGGAGGTTATCCTGCCCCGACTGAAGGAGGAGGGCTACGGCTTTGTGACTGTGGCCGAACTCTTTGCCGTAAAGGGTGTTACGCCACAGAAGGGCATTAGATACGATAAGGTAGAGTAAATAGGCGTTATAGGTGCTATAAGTGTTATAAAATATTACACCTATATCACTTATTACACTTAAAAGATTATTCCCCATTTCCATAGCGAAAATGGGGAATATTTATTTACCAAAAATTGTATAACAAGAGGGATTTTAAGGCTTGCGAAGCCCGAGAAACCGCAGTTTACTTGGCGTAAATGAGGATTTCGAGGGCGAGCGTAACGCAAAAATCACCTTGTTAGACAATTTTTATGCGAGCTCTTTGACTATTGCACACATCTCCTCATACTGTCGCTCCATGCTCTGCAGGAGTTTGTACTGCGCGCGGGTGCGGACAAGGTTGTGGTCGGGGTAGGCAATCTTGTAGTACTTGTCGCCGTCGATGTAGTCCATCAAGAAGCGCAACACCTGCTCGAAGGTGATGTAGCGACCCGCAAATGCCAGCCACTCCTTCTCGCTCGCACACATAGAGTCGCGCTGCTCCGAGAGGTAACCCTCGGCATAGGCACGGAACATATCGATGCTCATCTCCACATTGTCCAGACACTTGTCATCCTCGGCACCGGTATTGGTATATGAGCGGATGGCATCGCCAAAGTCGTTGAGCGACGTAGAGCTCATCACCGTATCGAGGTCGATAGCGCAGAGCACGTTGCCCGTCGGGCGATCGAAGAGGATATTGCTGATTTTGGTATCGTTATGTGTAACGTGTGTAGGTATCTCGCCCGTCTCGACCTTCGACCAGAATGATAGCATCTCCTCGCGGCGCGACTCTACCCACTCGATCTCCTGCTGAAGATCCTTCACGCGACCTGCGGGGTCGGCAGCGATGGTAGCATCCCACTGCTCGAAGCGCCAGCGGATATTATGAAAACCCTTGATGGTCTCATTCAGCGGTGAGGTGAAGTCCGAGAGCAGAGCCTGAAAACGGCCTATACCCACGCCACCCTGATATGCCAGAGCCGTAGAGTCGGCACGGTCGTAGGTAACCGTGTCGGGAATAAAGATACATACAGCCCAATAGTTCTCGCCATCCTTGTGGTAGAGCTTGCCATCCGTAGCGGGCACCACGGTAAGGGTCTCTCGCATGGGGTCCGTAACCTTAGCCTTGATGTGCTCCGTAACGGCCTTGATATTATCCATCATGCCCGGCACATCGGGGAATACTATGTGGTTCTTGCGCTGAAGGATGTAGTTGGGCGCCGAGCCAGAGGTCTTCACCACAAACGTATCGTTAATAAATCCCTCGCCCAGAGCCTCCACAGAGGCCACTGCACCTTCAAGAGCAAAGTGCGAGGCAATATCAAAAAGTTTTTCCTGGTTCATATCTTCATTTACTGATTATACCAAATCTACTATGCCGAAGCACTCGGGGCGGTGGAAGTTAGGCTCCTCGCTCTCGACGGGTGACCAGCTGAGGTAGTGCGGACGACGGCAACCATCGCCACACTTATAGAAGTTGCATCTGATGCTCTTCGGGGCACGCTCCACACCAAGCAGCGAGAAGGGGATGATCTCCACCATCCACCACTGCTGACCCTCGCCCACGGAGTCAATCGGTGCATGAGGCAGCGAGCCGAAGTGACGCACACGCGCCATCTGCTCGGCCGAGAAGTGGTCGGCATCGGTGCGCGAGCGGCGCAGGGCGGCAAGGGCTGTGCCGATGCAGTTTATCTCGAAGTTGTAGTAACCCTCGCCCGCAGGGTTCTCAACGAAGAACTCCACGCAGCTATCCTCCCACACGGGGCCATTCTCGTCGAGCGTCACGGCACGCAGGTGCTCCTCCTCAATCTCAAACAAGAGCGCCAGCGCATCGTCCGAGTGGGCTATGCGGAGACTCACGCGCGGAGCATAGGGGTAGTCGCTCCAGTTGACGCACGCGATGGGGTGAGGCTCCAGACGATCGCGCATAACAAGACGCACCTCGTTATCGCGCAGAGTCTCGATATTGCGAATAAATGGGGCCTCGATGTGGCGGGCCTTGCCGCAGGTGGTTTCGGTCATGGCTTCGGATAAAAAAGTCGTTTAACTCTCAAATTTACGATTTTTAAGCGAGAAAGACAAATTTTTTTTTGATGTGCAAACAAAAAAAGTGCCCGACCTGATGGTCGAGCACTCCATATTCCGAATATATACACTTTACATCCAGCGCTTCGCTACGGCTCTCATCGCAAGATATGCCACGCCACCCGACACAAGGCCTGTCATCAGACCCAGGGCGATATCCACGGGGAAGTGATAGCCCAGATAGATGCGCGAGTAGCAGACAAGCGCCACGACGCAACACATCAGCCATGTGAACCAGCGGCGGCAGATGGTGGGGATGGCAATTGTCGCCATGGCCATCATCGTGGCAGCATGGCCCGAGACGGTACCATACTGGCCTCCCTTTTTGAGCACGTTGCTCACCAGCCCATCGAGCTCGGGGGTGTACATAGGTCTGAGGCGCGCAGGGAACTCAGCCCACAGGTTTTTCAGCAGACCCGTATGCTTGAAGATGCCGGCAATCATATCGCTCAGAACCACGGCCGCAGCCGCAGCCAACAGCATGAGCACAAGACCTCGCCAACCCGCTTTGCGCCACACCATATATAATATGAGCAGGTAGAGCCATGCCCACACTGTAGGTGTGGAGACAAGAAGCATCAGACTATCGATCGGCGCGGGGCCATCGACATTGAGCCAGAGGAAGAGTGGATGATCAAATGTATAATTCATCTCAAAGATTACTTAACACGCTTGCCAGAGGCATCGAAGTGGTTGTAGATAACAACGGGACGCTCGCGGCGAACACTCATCGTGGGGAACCACATATCCTCAACCGTGAGGCCACACTTCTCGACAGCCTCGAAGCAGTACTCCAGACGACCGAAGTTTGCATCGACGTTATTGGTACCGAAGGTGAACTTAATGCCACGCTCCTTTGCCTGACGGATAATGTCGAGGCTGGGGATCTTATAGCGTGCGCTGATCTCGAGAGCGATGTTGTGCTCCTGCAATACATCCAGCACGCGATCTACGCGCTCTGGGGTCCAGTACTTGTCATAGTCGGCATTCATATCGTCGGGGATATATGTAGCGTTGGCGAAGATGTCGGCAGGCTCGTTGGTGAGAATCTTCACGGTCTGATCGACGATCTGCTCCATATACTGATCCATCGTCACGCCATCGCGGATAACCTCCTCGGCACGGTAGATGCGGGCATTGCGCTTCTGGTGGTCGATGATGGTCATAGCATCGGTGAAGAGGTAGTCGAAAATTCCCAGAGCCTCCTGCGAGAAGGTCTGAGTCCACTTTCTACCCTCACCCTGAACACCAAAGAGGAAGGGGTGATTCTTCACCTCCTCGTAGTATGCGCGTACCTCGGCATCGTCAGCCAGCATACGGCCTACGCCACCCTCACCGGCATTGGGAGCAACACCGTAGTTGATACCGTAGTTCATCGACATGGCGTGAGCCTGCTCCTTGGTAAGGCCACCCTTGAGGTGAACGTGGTAGTCAATAGCGGGAAAATCCTTCTGCTGGAAACGGATGATGTGATCGGTCTGCTCGTCGATGGCAGGCATAACAAGTTCCGACTCGTTGCGAGCATCGGCAGCCAAAGCCTCAACGCTCATATTGCGGAAGCGCACATCGCCCTGAACACCCTTCACAGCAACCTTACCCTTGCCGATAAGTTTTGTGGCATGAGCTGCCTCACGGTAGGGCTTCTCAGGCTCGGTGTAGCATACTACGTCCACGCCGTTGATCTTCACGGCAACATTCTTGCCACGTACGGCAACCTCGAAGTCAAACCACTCGCCATCGGCAGCAAGTGAACGGTAGAGGTTACGCACGCTGCGCAGACTACCCGTCTTGATTGAGCCGTCCTGTGCGCCATTGCGGATTGTAATCTCGTAGCCCGACTCGCCATCCGAGTGGAAGAGAATAGCCGCCTCGGCACCCTCCTGAGTAAGAGCCTGGCCCTTCAATACAAAGTTTTCGTACTCAGCTCCTGTTGCAAGGCTTACACCCTGCTGCACGGCGAGCTCCTCGCCAGAAGCAAAATAAGCGTCCAACTTACTTCCGCACGATGCAGTCATCACTACCACAGCCGACACCATCGTAAGGCGTGCAAAGGCTGAAAAGATGTTCTTTAGCTTCATAATATTTTAGTTTTAGGTTTTTCTACTCTTACGCTACTTCATCAGCAGTATCACATAGGCTACATAGATGGCCAGATAGATCGCTCCCTCGAATCGAGTTATGCGACGCTGACCGATAGCCAGAGCCGACAGGAGCAACAACACTGACGAGCCAAATACCATCCACACATCGAGCGGCGTGATGCCACCCATCGTTAGCGGTTTGATAAGGCCGCTGGTACCCAGGATAAGCAGGATGTTGGCAATGTTTGAGCCGATGACATTACCC
>JAFOXS010000304.1 GCA_017391665.1 Alistipes sp.
ATTTCTGATAACTGCTTAAAAATCAAGTGACTCCGACAGGATTCAAACCTGTAACCGCTTGATCCGTAGTCAAGTACTCTATTCAGTTGAGCTACGGAGCCATTTGCTGATTGCGAGTGCAAATATACGGCACTTTTTCTTTCTGTGCAAATCTTTTTGGAAGTTTTTTTTAAATATTTTTACCTCTATTTTGCAAAATGTTGATTGCCACGCGGTTGTTGTCGCATGAAGTTATTCCAGCCGATGCTCCAATTCGTGCAGCAGAGCATCGCCATGCAGGTTGCGGGCAACAATCTCACCGTCGGGCGAAATCAGGAAGTTGGCGGGAATGGTGATTAGTCCATATGCTTCGGCAGCCGCAGGGCGTGTGGGGTCGGTGGAGTCGATGAAGTGCGACCACAGCAGGCGATTCTGCCTAACGAACGATCGCCAGCGGTCCACGTCGCGGTCGAGCGATATGGCGCATATTTCAAAACCTTGCAGAGCATATTTGTTGTACGCCTGCTGCTGGATGGGTATCTCCTGCAGACAAGGATCGCACCATGTGGCCCAGAAGTCAAGTAGCACCCACTTTCCCTTGCCGCAAATCTCCGAGAGAGCTTGCTGGCCACCTGTGATGCTCTCCACCTCAATGTCGATGAATGGTTGTCCTATCTCGCTCAGAGCATAGGTTTCGATGTATTGCTCAAATTCGCGCATCTGCTTCAGGTTGCGCATCTGTGGCGAGAACTGATTCAGTCGCACACGCATATCCTCGGCGCTCATCGAACGTGACTCCTGCGTGGTGAATAGTTCCACGCCGATGATGTTGTCCAGATTGTCGGTTATGGCAGTGGAGAGGATCTCGTTGTATTTGGCCACCAGCGACTCATAATGCTCCTCGGCATTTTCCTGCTCGGGAGAGAGCGTCATGATCTGATTTGCGATGTCCGACAGACGGCTGACGATGAGGTTATATTTGTCGTTTATGGGGCCTCCCTCGGCGATGTAGCCGCCCTCGCTGCGTGAGCGTATGGTGATGGGGTTCTCCTCTATAAGAAGCATAGCCAGAGCGTTGCCCACATCGTCGCAGATAAAGGCTGTAGTGGGTTCGGATAGCTCTCCTCTAAGGTGGAAGGTGTTGTTGTCACGCACTGCGGCCGAGGCCAGGGTGTCGGTCTCGTTGTTCTGCACAACCAGATAAACGGTGCTGGCTGCGCGTTGCGCAAGGCGCCCCTCGATGTCGAAGCGGACACCGTGCGAGCATGCGCTGCAGAGGCATAGTGCTGAGAGTATAGTAAGGAGATGTTTCATTTTAGGCCAATATATGACAAAGTTACGAAAAAATATCTCTTGTGTGCGTCTTTTACGCGTTTATTTTAACGGGACGAGGTAAGGAATTATTTTACCTCGCTGCAATAAAAAAGTCTGCCACGCAAAATAGCGGGCAGACTATGTGACATAATGCGAAATAATCTCCTATAAAGTGAATTTTACACCAAGGAAGAAGGTGCGAGGATTCATCGGGCCATAGATATATACCGAGTCGCGGAATGCACCATGATCAATATCACTCTGGTATGCATCGAAGATATTCTTCACGCCGCCGTGAATCTCCATGCCGATGATGGGTGATAGACGGAAATTGTAGCTCAACTTAAGACCCATGTCCCAGAACGAGGGAGTAAGCTCCGAGCGGTCGGCCTCGATATAGCCGGCATTGTGCTGCACGAGCATCTGGCCCGTGTAGTTGCCGAATACTGAAGCCTTGAACTGCGATGTGATGTTACCTGTCGCGGTGAAGTAGGCATAGTGGTCGGGTGTGCGGAACATACGGCGCTGCGCCTCGACATTGTCTGACCACTCCTCGGGCTCGTTGTAGTGGCTGCGCTGGAAGGTGTAGCCTGCCTGGAACTCGAATACGTCGGGAATGCCAAGTTTCAGCTCTGCCGTTACACCACGTACCTTTGCACCCGA
>JAFOXS010000078.1 GCA_017391665.1 Alistipes sp.
AAGGTTGTGGCCACGTCGTATTGCCATAGCGGCGGCTGTCGTAATAGCCATTGCCGCAGGCTACCTGACGCTTACGACTCCTATGCCCATTGCTGACGATGTCGTAGCCGAAGCAGAAACCACAGTGGAGTCCTCATACCTCCCGCTGTCGGCATCCCCCACGGAGCAAGAGCCACCGCTTGCCGATGCAACCGCAGAGAAGACGCCTCAGCCAAAACTTCGCACTGGGCAACACATTGTACAAAAGCAACTTACGCCATCTATAGATCTTACGCCCGAGCCAAACTCCCAGACGATGGCAATGGAGTCAAAAGCAGAGGAGCAATCATCGCCTGATGAGCCAACCGTAGAGCGCAAAAACACCACACATCGCTCTGCGCAACCCCGCGCCACACAGTCTCGCGCCGCACAGCCCACGCAGGAGAGAGTACTCGCTATGGCGACACGCAACCGTGCTGAACGTCTGTCGATGGGCTTGCACACGGCAGGCATCACCATAGGAGAGAACAATCAGTCCACGCAGCAGGTCTTTACGGTCAATTCGGCGCTTCATGGCGTACGACATGATGATATAGAGGATGATGAGGCTACCGATGTGCTTCTCCACGACCAGGAGCGCACCATCTCCTCCAGACGCCACCACCGTCTACCCGTGCGAGTGGGAGTTACTTTGCGATACAATCTGTCGGATCGCTGGGCAATAGAGAGCGGTGTGGCATACACCAAGCTATCGTCAGAAAATTCGCTGGGCGACAGTGCCAACTACTACGACGAGCGCACCACGCTGCACTACATCGGTCTGCCCGTAAATGCGGTCTACAACATCTATCATTCACCGCGCCTTGTGTTATATGCGTCGGCAGGAGTGATGGCCGAAAAGGCTGTGTCGGGAGATATGCGAACTGACTATTTTCTTAATGGGGAGAGCATAAACTCTCTGCACTCGGATGTGAGCGTAAAACCCCTGCAATGGAGTGTAAATGCCGCTGCAGGTGTGCAGTACAACCTCTCACGCTGGGTGGCCCTGTATGCCGAGCCGAGTATCGGCTACCACTTCGATAACGGCACGGCGATAGAGACGCTCTACAACGAGCGCCCGCTGGATTTCAATCTTGGTGTAGGATTACGATTTACTCTGCGATAGGCTCCTCAAGCCCCTCGGCAGAGAGATAATCTATAAAAAGACGACCAGAGAGGTGATCCACCTCGTGCTGGAAGATGACGGCAGTGAAGCCCTCGATGTGTTCGGTGTGATCCACCCACTGCTCGTCACGATAGCGCAGAACGATATGCTGCCAACGGCTCACATTGCCGTATAACTCGGGCACCGACAGGCAGCCCTCGCCACCATCGGCCTTCTCGCCCAAAAGCTCAATGATTTCGGGATTGATAAAGAACTCGAATGGTTCGCCCTCCTTGTCGAAACGCTGCACTGCAATGATGTTGCGACGCACACCCACCTGCGGTGCGGCAATACCCACACCCTCGGCCTCGGGGTTCTGCACCGTCTGAAGCATACGCTCACGCAGAAGGGCATACTCCTCAGAGCGAAGCATCTGCTCGCTGACCGGGAGCGACTCCTTGCGCAGTAGCAAAGAGTCGGTCGGATCAGCAATACTCAACACGCGCATAATACCATCACCTGAGGCATGGATTACATCCCGCTCATATGCGGTGAATCCCTCGCCGCAGGCAACAAGTCCCACAGTGGCTGCAATCATCAGCAAAAGGCGTTTCATTACTATACTCGCTCCTTGATATCCTCGGGCAACTCGGGTGTTGCACCGGCCTGCGTGCAGACAAATGCCGCAGCCTCAACGGCCAGCATATGCGCCCAGCGCACCTCCAGACCGCCCAGCATACCCGACACAAATACTCCGGTAAAGGCATCACCCGCACCAACGGTATCGACAACCTCAACCTTGGGAGTAGGCACGCACGATGCGTTCTCATCCATGCAATATACGAAGCTACCCTCTGTACCGCACGTAACAACCAGCATATCGAGACCGTAATTATCAATCAGGGTATGCGCTACCAAGTGCTGATCGGTGAACTCGATGCCAACCAGGCGGCACACCTCCTCCAGCTCCTCATAATTGACCTTGATCATGTCGCTCATCTTGAGTGACGACTCAACAACCTCCTTGGAGTAGTAGTTGCCACGAAGGTTGATGTCGCACACCTTCACGGCCTCCTCGGGCATGGCGGCAACATATGCCTCGATGGTCTTGCGAGTCACCTCGCTACGCTGCGCCAGCGTGCCGAAGCACACAACAGCGGTATGCTTTGCCAGCTCCTCCATCTCCGCA
>JAFOXS010000023.1 GCA_017391665.1 Alistipes sp.
ACATCATCGGCCATCCTGTCAAAACTATCCACCGCAATGGCGGTTAAAGAGAGAACGGCACGAGCCTCACGACCATTAACGGCAAAGCCGCAGATGTCGTTTAGCGTACCATATCGTGTGCTACTGCGGGGCACAGAGTATCGCACCACCATCTCTCCTCGCTCGCCGGCACGCATCGTCGCAGGAGCATCAACCGAGAGCTGACCACTGCTCTGCTTGGGAAGTAGTTTTAGCGAAGCATCGCGCGAAGAGGTATTTACCCAACCTATACGCTCCTCAACCGTCTCGCCACGTCCCACATAAGCAAAATCGTGATAATTGACGGCAAGGCGTACGCCATCACCAAGTTCGATGGGATACAACTCCTGCACGCTCTTCTGGCGCGGGATAACATTGCCCTTCAGATTCAACACATATGGTTTTGACGATGCAGAGGTCAGAACCGATGCCGATTTGGAAAAGCGTCCGGGCATATTCATCGGATTAAACACTACGGTGATCTCACCCCGCTCACCGCGCAGGACAGGCTTGCGCGAATATGACGAGGTAGTACATCCGCATCCAGTCATAACTTCGAGGATCACGACTGGCTTTGACGAATTGTTCACAAAGGTAAATGTATGCTCAACATTGCCACCATCCTCGGCAATATCCGCAAAATCCCACTCCGTTTGCTCAAAAGTGAGTTGTCCCTGCAGCGTAGTTTGCGCATAGGCTGCACCCAAAAAAGCGAGCAAAAGAGTCAGAAAAACTATTTTATAATATGGTATAAGCCTCATAACAGGTACAAAGTTACATTTTTTTTAATATTTTTTTGTTTTTTTCTTGCACAATAAAAAAAAGTGCTTTATATTTGCACTCGCAAAAACGAAGTAACTCGTTCTTACAAAATGCCTGAATAGCTCAGTTGGTTAGAGCACATGACTGTTAATCATGGGGTCCTAGGTTCAAGTCCTTGTTCAGGCGCATCGGGAGTTTAGCTCAGCTGGTTCAGAGCATCTGCCTTACAAGCAGAGGGTCGGCGGTTCGAATCCGTCAACTCCCACTTAAGAAAGCAGTCCATTGGGCTGCTTTTTTTGTTTGCAGCAGTTTTCCTCCCAGCAATTTGTAAATTCCCATCCAGTGGCGGGATCCTAACGATTGGAAAAATTTCTCATTCTCGACAATTACTTAATTTATTATCTACAAATTTCATACTTTGCTCTTTTTTTTGTAGTTTCGTGAAAATTTGAATTTTCTTAGAGATGAAACTTAGCAAAATACCTGTTTACCTTCAGATAATTATCGGCATGGCGATCGGTATCGTCATCGGCTTCATAGCTATTGGCACCGGAGGCGAGCAAATCGTAAACGACTGGATCCGCCCCTTCGGCAAACTATTCATCAAGGCTTTGATTCTGGTAGCAGTACCACTGGTATTTGTGACGCTGGTCAAGGGTGTGGCCGATCTAAAAGACACCTCAGCACTCTCGCGTCTGGGAGGTCGCACAGTGGTCATATATCTCGCCACTACGGTTTTTGCCGTAATCGTAGGCATGGCATCGGCGCTGCTGATTCGCCCTGGAGATATTGTGAGCGATAATCTGGTCAGCCAGATTCAAACAGAATATGCCGATACGGCACAATCCATACAGTTAAAGCAGGCAGACACCGAAGACAATGGGCCATTGGGTTTTCTTGATGATCTGGTTCCATCGAATATATTCGAGTCGTTATCCAATAATAGCAAGATGCTGCAAATCATCTTCTTTGCACTTATTTTCGGCGTTGCCATACTCTCTATCCCTGCAGAGAAGAAACAGCCACTGCTGACTCTGCTCGATTCGCTCAATGAGGCCATAATGCGACTTGTGCACTACATCATCGCGTGCGCCCCCATTGGTGTTGCTGCGCTGATGGCCGGACTGGTTGTTGACTTCAATGGCAACGGAAAGGTATTTGCCGCCCTGGGCGTATATTCGATAAATGTCGTTATAGCACTATTATTCCTGCTTCTGTTTTTCTACCCCACTTTGGCTCGATTCTTCGGCGGCATTCGCCCGATGCGCTTCATCCGCAATGTATATCCATTGCAGCTATTTGCATTCACGACGAGCAGCAGCGCCGCTACGCTGCCCTTCACCTACACCACAGCACAGGAGAAGC
>JAFOXS010000164.1 GCA_017391665.1 Alistipes sp.
TATGAAGGGTGATGGTGGTTATCAGGGTCAGTATTCACTCGATTCGGGCCGTCCCATGATCGCTGATGTGACCGTATGGGGCCATGTCAATAATCCCGTAGCATACGAGGATCAGTGGGTACGTGCGTTTGCCAAGGCTAATGGTGGTCTCGCCCCCGAGCCGGCAAACAAGGAGGAGGCAAAGGCCGCTTCGGATAAGCGCCGTACGTTTAAGCGTGACACGCGAGCCGACGAAGAGGAGAAGACCGTCTATAATGAGTTGTGGTATCCTGCCGTTGACTCTATTGCGGGACTCTATATTAACTACCTCTACACCCCCAAGAAACCTTTGAATTTTGACTGCCTTGGTCGTGATACGCTGGTATTCGAGGGTCAGACCGGTTATTCAAAGGGTAAGATCTTCGCTCATAAATCTATGGATCAGATCAATAAGGAGATCGATGCCGCGCTACTCAAGCGTTTTGGCGAGGGTCTGGATCCCGCTACAGCTGATGCGGTGAATGATACATACTCGGTAAAGATCTGGTACGTTACACGCCTTTTGGATGGTTTTGTGGTTGATACCAATATCACCGAGGTGCAGAAGATTGTCTATGGCAATGATTATAAGCCCGAGTACGATACTTCGGATGCGCTGGGATTCATTACGGGAGATAATGCCAAGGAGGATAATTCATACGTTGATGCATGGATCTACTCTATCCCTCAGATGAAGCAGGGTGCATGGAATGTGATCCTGACCACATCGTCAAGTGCCTACGGTGCCGTGGGTGTGGCTGGTAGCAACACAACATCTAGCAACTCGAACAGTAATTATATGGATTACTACAACTACTATAATTACTACAACAGCTATTATGGCAATGGCTACTACAATAACTACTACAATGGCTACTATGGCGGCATGGGTGGCATGATGGGAGGTATGATGGGTGGCATGGGCGGCATGATGGGCGGCATGGGCGGCATGTACGGCGGCTACGACTATTATAACAACTACTACTACGATAGCATGTACTATAATAGCTACTATAACAATTCATACTATACCAACCAAACGGAGGATGATGGCGAGGCTATCACAACCACAACCGAGGTTCTGCCCTACACACCGCTTCTGTGGCAGGTATATATCGAGGTGACCGACTAATGTTGCAGTACTATATATAATATAAGAGAGAAGTATCCCGGAGGATATTTCTCTTTTTTTTGACTTTTTTCAGCGGAAATTTTGCAGAAAGAAAAAATAGTTGTAACTTTATAATGCGAAGTTAAGGTGCTGCGCATTTTAACGACAGAAAATAATACTTAAACCTAAAAAATATAACGTTATGATTATTACTTTTAACGAACTCCGTCGTATTAAGGACAAATTGCCCAGTGGTAGCTCTCAGCGTATCGCTGATGAGCTTGGAATTGATGTAGATACAGTACGCAACTACTTCGGTGGTAAGCACCTCGATGCTCCTGCATGTGCAGGTATTCATATCGAGCAGGGTCCCGATGGTGGTGTTGTGACTTTGGACGATACGGCTATTCTTGATGCAGCAATGCGTATCCTGAATGAGAACAAGTAAGGAGTAACCCTTAGTTTTTAATCTTGCATCGGAGCCGACTTAAATCGGATTCCGGTGCTTTTTTTATTTTTGCGAGATGAAAAGATTATTGTCGCTCGTGGTGATGCTTTTGGCTTCGGCCTATGTGGCATCGGCTCAGCAGAGTGTGAAGGATATTCCCTTCAATGGCTTGATCATTAGCGAGGAGGGTTATGCTATTCAGAAGATGAAGGTGCAGGTGAAGGGACGCAGCCGCCACGCTGTATCGGACAAGCAGGGTCGCTTTGGCCTTACCAATGTGCCAGGTGATGCCATACTGGAGTTTTCATACAAGAAAATCCGTTTCGAGTTGCCCGTAAATGGACGTCGCAGTATGCGCGTTATTATCGTCGATGGCTCGGTCAAGAGTGCCGAGGAGTCGCAGGAGTTGATCGATACAGGTTACAGCCATGTTAAGCGCCGTGAGCAGTCGTCAAACTCGGGTGTGATCACTGGTGATGAGCTGCGCAGTCTGGGTCAGATGGACCTGCAGGAGGCGCTGCTGGGTCTTGTGCCGGGTTTGCAGTTGATGAATGGCGAGTTGACCTTGCGCGGCTCTACCTCTATCAATGCTTCGTCACGACCCCTCATTTTTGTCGATGGCATGGAGACTACTACGCTCTCGACTGTCAGCATCAACGAGGTAGAGTCGGTATCGGTTAGTCGCGATGGCTCGATGTATGGTGCCCGTGGTGCCAATGGCGTAATACACATTACTCTTACAAAGGGTGTAAAGGAATAATTTGGAGAATGTGGTAGGGTGTGCCATGGCCGCATCTGCAATTATTGAAGGAAAAGCTCCTCTCGCTGTTGTGCGAGGGGAGTTTTTTTTGTGGTGAGTGCCATGCGAGGGGTGTGCCATGTAGCCGTTTTATGCCATTTTGGAACTTGCGAATGGCTGCGTGGCAGACAAAATGGCAGATGACGAAGGCCGTTTGGCAGAGAATTGCGCCATATTTTATCATTTTCGTCAATTTTGTGGTTTGGTATAACGTTTGTTTATATTTTATGCGTCGGCCGCAGGGAAATGTGGCACGGCCGGCATGACAAAAGAAGAAAATAGATAATAAACAAATAAAAACTAAAAAGATTATGGGAAAGATTATTGGTATTGATTTGGGTACTACCA
>JAFOXS010000049.1 GCA_017391665.1 Alistipes sp.
GCACGCGAGGCTTTGGAGCGCGAGTATCGTCTCGAGTTCGGTATGGAGGGTCACCGTTGGTTCGACATCGCTCGTTGGGGTAAGGCTGCTGACGTATTGAACGCATTTGCTAAGGCTGAGTCTCAGTACCTCGGTAAGTACATTAACACTTACTCTCCTTCATGGGTTAACTTCCCCATTCCTCAGGCTGAGGTTCAGACCGCTCAGGGTCGCTTCGTACAGACTGCAGCTTGGAAGTAAAATTCTTTTTGCTGCTATTTTGTAATTAAATAGGTGCCAACCTCTCACTTCGGTGAGGGGTTGGTTTTTATTAGGCGCACGGAGTATATTATAAAATATTCATGATATAACGCATGAGTATTGAATAATTTCACCGTAAAAATGTGGCATTTCATCACATTTATTGCAATAAATTTGAATTATTGACAATATTTAGGCAAATTTATATACCCTAAACACCTAAATTAATTACAAAAATGCCAGCAACAATGTTTAATCAAACTAGTTGTGAGAGAGACATGAGTGCTGAGATTCGCATCTCGATTAGAGTGGAAGCCGCCGACATCGTATCGGCAACAAACAACAAGATCAACGTAATACTACTTAAGGACGAGAAGTCCCAGGATTACGTTCCACAGGGTTCGCAATCGCCGAAACCAAGTAAAAAAATCTATTCACGCGCAACAACCATCCCCCAGAAGCCGACTGAACTTCTACAGTTCAAGATTCAGGAGATGGAGAGCGGAACAAACCGCAACAATGGCCGCAAGTTTAGCCAGTCAACAATCCAGCAATGGAAAAATTTCCATCGTCTGTTATGTCGCTACGAACAAAGCTACGGGGCAATTGATTTCAGAGAGATCAACACCGCTTTCTGGGATCGATTCAAGCAATTCTGCGAAGATGAAGGGCTGATGCACAAGAGTACGAACAAGTACCTGGCTGTATTCAGAGCGCTGATATCATATGCACAGGCTAATGGCATTGAGGTCAGCGAAACGGCCCTGCAAAGTTATCACAAAGTCCCCATTTTCGATGATGACAGCAAGGCCAAGACCTATCTCAATGAGCAGGAATTGCAGGCTCTCTATGAGATGAAACTCTCGGGAATGAAGGAGCGCGTACGCGACATCTTCATGCTGGGATGTTATCTCGGGCAGAGAGTCAGCGATTACAACAATCTGACAAAGAGCGACTTCACCACAACCCGACGTGGAAACCGCGTAGTGAGTTTCACGCAGGAAAAGACCAACAATGCGGTCGTTGTGCCGATTATCTACGACAACGTATATTCGATCGCCGAGAAGTACAACTACAACTTTCCTCGGCTGTCGCATAGCGTCATCAATCGTTACATCAAGAGAATCCTTGCCGACCTGTCCACTACCCTGCCATCGCTCAGGCAAACCCTGCGAACAGCCATAACACTCAAGGAGCAGCAGGCTGAGGCCAGAGGCACGATGCATTTCGAGCGAGACGCCAAAGGCTATGTTGTCAAACCTCGCTATGAAATGGTATCGACACATACTGCACGCCGAAGTTGCATAACGAATCTATACTTGAGCAATCGGTTTACCATTTCGCAACTGATGAGCATAAGCGGACATAAGAGCGAGAAGGCTTTTAATGAGTATATCTGCTGCTCGTCGGAAGAGATAGCTGATGTAATTGCCGAGATCGCCAAAAAGAGTAAAACAGAACACGATTTATTCTAAGCTGTATTAAAAAATAGACTGCATATTCGTATGCAGTCTATTTTTTTTACAAAGCGCTCAGAATAAGGCTATTTGCCCGATCGATGGCCACGTTGTCCAGTGACGAAAGATAGATGCGAGTAGTGGATTCGGAATCGTGCCCCATACCCTCGCTGATGACCGACAGGGGCACATTCTTGCTTCTGGCAATACTCGCCCATGCGTGGCGCGCCACATACATCGTAAGCGGAATGGGAATCTTCAGTCTCCTGCCGATAGTCTTCA